>CAZDYZ010000819.1:0-3644 GCA_964509525.1 uncultured Acidobacteriaceae bacterium | reverse complement strand
TGCCGATGCGCGATTTGGTAGTGGAGTATCTGGAGATGGTCGACGACGTGGTGGACGAACTTGGCTCGCGCGACGAGATCAATTACATTCACCAGATGCTGAAAATGGGCACAGGCGCCGATCGCCAGTTGAAGGTGTACGAAGAAACCGGCGATTTGAAGAAGGTTGTGGACTACATGGTCGCCGAGACGCGCGTCGGTGTTTTCGAGACGACGGCGGCAGGCCGATAGAAGTTGGACACTTAGAAAGGACTATTCTTGAACCAACCTGTTCTCAGCGATCTGACTACAACCCCATTCGATCCCGAGCTTTCTCCCGGCGCCTACAACGCAGTAAACACCTGCCTATGCATTCAGCCGTCGGAGAAAGTCACCATCATCACCGACAATGACTGTCGGGAGATCGCAGCCAGCATGGCGCAGGAAGTGCAGCGCCTTGGTTCGCCCTTCAACGCATTTGTGCTGGAAGACCTGGCACCCCGGCCGCTTACCGACCTTCCGGCCACGATCGCCGACGACATGGAGACCAGCGAGGTCAGCATCTTTGCGGTCCATGCGCAGCGCAACGAGTTGAAGTCGCGCATGCAGATGACCGACATCGTCAACCGGCGCCGCATGCGGCACGCACATATGGTGAACATCAATCGCCAGATCATGCTGGAGGGCATGCGTGCCGACTTTAACCGCGTGGACGCGCTCAGCATGAAGGTCATCGAGATCGTCAGCAGAGCGAAGGAAATCAGGGCAAAGAACCCGGCGGGCAGCGACTTTACGGCCAGGCTCAATCCGAATTATCACTGGGTGAAGACGAGCGGCATCATCAGCCGCGATAAGTGGGGGAACCTGCCCGGCGGCGAGGTTTTTACCAGTCCCGGCGAAGTAAACGGCACCTATGTTGTCGACGGGGTGGTTGGTGATTATCTGTGCGAGAAGTATCCCCACTTGGCGCGCCAGCCACTAACCATTCACATCAGTAATAACCGGATCACGGAGATATTCAGCGACAACAAGGTCCTGGTGGAAGAATTCTGGGCTTACACTCATACCGACGAAAATAGCGATCTGGTCGGTGAGTTTGCCATCGGCACAAACATTGAGCTGAGGCAGGTAATCGGACAAATTCTGCAAGACGAAAAATTCCCCGGTTTGCACATTGCTTTTGGAAATCCTTATGGGGCCCACACCGGTGCGAACTGGTATTCCAGCACCCACATTGACGTCGTAGGGACCCACTTCGATATCTGGGTTGACGGCCGGCAAATCATGGACAAAGGCCGCTTCCTCATCGAGGACTGACCATGGTTCCCGCGCTGCGCGAGGAATTCAACCGCAAGTACAAGCCTGAAAAATACAGTGGGTTCCTGGAAGCACTGGATAAGGCCTGCGATACGCACGTTGGCTTTCGCGTATCGGAGACGCCGTGTTTCGTTCCTAAGACGCTTCTCGACCGGATGGCGCAGTACGGCCGTGAGCTGGTTTCACAGCTGGTTGACGACTCGCAATATTTGCGCTCTTCCGATGCTTCCGTGCCTTCGCAATACAATGCCCCGAACGAAACCAGGCTGCCGATGTTCGTGCAGGTCGACTTTGGCCTCGTCCGCGATGCAAGTGGCGGTTTGGAGCCCAAGCTGGTTGAGTTACAGGCCTTTCCTTCCCTCTACGGATACCAGCCTCTGGTGGCTTGCCAATACATCCAGTCCTACGATTTGCCTCCCGGCCTTGGCATTTATCTGAGCGGCCACGATCACCGCTCGTATTGGAAGATGATGCGCGAGCTGATCGTAGGGGATCATGATCCTGAGAACGTCATCCTGATGGAAATTGATCCCGAGCACCAGAAGACGTTGCCGGACTTTCTTGTAACCCAGCGTGAACTTGGCATCGCCGTCGTGGACATTCTGTCGCTGATCCAGCGCGGCAACCGCCTGGTCTACCGCAAAGATGGCCGTGAGATCGAAGTTCGCCGTATCTACAACCGGTGCATTGTGGATGAGCTCGAGCGCAAGGACATAAGGCTGCCGTTCGATTTACGTAACAATCTCGAGGTCGAATGGGCGGGTCATCCCAACTGGTACTTCCGGATCAGCAAGTTTTCCATTCCTTACCTCAAACACCCTTGCGTACCGAAGACGTGGTTTCTGAACACCATCCCCGAACTGCCGAAAGATAACGAGAATTACCTGCTCAAACCGCTCTACTCGTTCGCCGGTGTCGGGATCAAATTCTCTCCCACCCAGGCCGACCTTGATGCAATTCCGCCGGACCAGCGCCACAACTACATTCTTCAGGAACGGATGCGATTCGAAGCGGTGATTGAAACACCGCACGGGTTGACTCAGATGGAGATACGCATGATGTATGTGTGGCCCGAGGGTGGCGAGCTCACGCCGGTGCTGCCGCTGGTGCGTATGGGACGCGGCATGATGATGGGCGTGGACCACAATCGCAATCTGGAATGGGTAGGCGGTTCGGCGGCATTGTGGGTGTAAGCTTCTGCTCCGGGATTATTACCCTGGGCCGGGCCTGCCGCGCCAACAGATCATACTGCCGTCGGTAAGCGTGCTCGTACTTATCGCTCCCTTCCGGGTTACACTCCGAACAGATGCCATCATGTACTACCCCATAGACGACCTTCGCATACAGTGGACAAAGGTAGTGCTCCCTCCGGTTTTTCTGGAAGAGGAAATGCCCACGTCTGAAAAGGCTTCGGCAACCGTTTATCAGGCTCGCGACGAGATTTGCCAGATTCTCCGAGGAAGGACGCATCGCCTCCTGGTCGTGGCCGGGCCCTGTTCGATTCATGACATCAAAGCTGCGCGGGAATATGCGGGTCGCCTTAAGGTCGCTATCAATGAATTCCGCAAGGAATTGCATATCGTGATGCGCGTCTACTTCGAGAAGCCACGGACTACTGTCGGATGGAAAGGATTAATCAATGACCCCTACCTCGACCAGTCCTTCAAGATCAATGACGGCCTTCGGCTGGCTCGGCGTCTGCTGCTCGATCTGGCGGAAATGGAAGTGCCTGCCGGTACTGAGTTCCTCGATATGATTACTCCCCAGTATTTGGCGGGCCTGGTCAGCTGGGGAGCAATTGGAGCGCGCACCACCGAAAGCCAGGTCCATCGGCAACTGGTTTCGGGTCTCTCCTGCCCGGTGGGATTCAAGAACGCCACCTCGGGCGATGTACAGATTGCCGTCGAAGCCGTTCTGTCAGCTGCTCACCCGCACACCTTTCTGGGGCACACCAAGCATGGGCAGTCGGCGATATTCGTGACAACGGGTAATCGGGGTTGTCACGTCATCTTGCGAGGTGGAAGCAAGACGGTGAACTACACCGCCGATTCGGTCGCGCAAGTCTGCAATCAGTTGCAGGAAAGCGGACTGCTGCCCCGCGTCATGGTTGACTGCAGCCATGCCAACAGCAACAAGGACCATACGCGGCAGCCTGGGGTTTGCCGCGATGTTGCTGCCCAGATTGCAAAAGGAAGCCGGAACATCTTGGGCGTCATGCTGGAAAGCAATCTGGTTGCCGGAGCGCAGAAGTTGGTCAAGGGGCAACCGCTGGTTTACGGCCAGAGCATCACCGATGCGTGTATAGGATGGGAGGAGACCCTCGAACTGCTGGAGGAGCTTGCCCGCGCC
>CAZDYZ010000818.1:0-2974 GCA_964509525.1 uncultured Acidobacteriaceae bacterium | reverse complement strand
GTGTCGAATAGATATGGAGGCATATACGGTTCAACCGTTGACCGCAGTGGCGTCCCGGTCTACATGGACGACAATGGCCAACTCGGCACGATGGTTTCCTCGGTGCGCTTCAAGGAGCAAGTCCGCGACATCGGCGACAGCACCAACGCGCCGTTGAAACCGCGCCCGTGACCTTTCTGTATAAGCCAGAGTACGACAAAAGGGGCGCAGAAATAGTGAGTGCTGGCGGTGAAGCGCTAGCTCGGTGCTCATTTATTCGATGCTGGCCGCACTTTTCCCTAAGCGATGTAGGGTTTGGATTTTTTATCGTCATGGAGCTGACTTCCCGCGATTTATTTTAGGGGAACTCTACAAGCGTTAACGAACGCAACCCCTAGCGGGCTTAAGTGGTAAGGCACGAACAAAGGGGATTGTACCGAAGCCATCAGGATCTCTGTGAGTTCTGTCGTCTGAAGCTGATGGCGCATCAGAACGTCCAATAACACGTCAATGGGGATTCTCGCGTGAGCTAAACCTCGGCGGGCTGATGAGTACTGCGTCTTTCATGCTTCACACCTTCAACATGAATCGCGGCCACTCGCACAAACACGGCCAGGACAGAGGTGAATATCAAGAATGGCACGCGAATATGGAGTGGAAGATGGCCCATGTGAAGAAGGCCATGAACAGTACCGGCTATCGTCGTGGCTACCAGCGTGAAAAATGCCCAATGGAGAAGCCATCCGGCCGTACCAGAGGGCGCATACAGGAGAAGCAGCCGTTGCGCTGTGTTCCGCGAGAAGAGCCGGTGAGACGGCTTGTTTCCACAGGCCGCCAACTGCTTGAAGATGAGATCACGCTCACGCAGCGCATCTTGCAAGCAGGCAGCATGAGAGTCGCTCGCGTCGGAGACCTCCTTCATGCTAGCCACAAAGGCATTCAGGGCGATCACTCTTTCCCGGAGCTGGTGTTTCTTTTGTATGGATTTCCGGGCGCGGAACTTGTCCGCCGTGAACTGTAGGATCGCAATTAGGCCACCCGCCGTAATCATCATCGGCTGGTGACGCAAAATTTCCAGGAGATAATCCACAATACCCTTCCGATGCGGCGGGCCCTGCGCGGCGTTCATCTTAGGCCGAGTCGCTCACCGTTTTCAAATGGATTCCGGAAATCAGCCTGATCGCCTGGTCTCTTGCCTACCCCTGCCATAGCAGAGGGTACGGACACAATTGGGAGAGTTGGTCTTGCCCAGCATTTTCATGGCTGGCTTCCCGGGCGCCAGGCAATACACACCCAATCCTCTCTCGGTTCGATTCCTCGCTTCTCTTAGGATTCATTAGCCAATAAGCGTTTCTTATGGTGTGGGCGTTGCCTCGGATGCCACCCGACAGGCAGGAGCGGAAAGAGAGCCCGCCGCGACGGAACGTTGTTTTTTGGATGGAATCCGAGCCCGGGCCTCATTCGAGGGTGAGCTGGATGTACCCTTGGCATTGATTGCTGTAACCACGTAATAGTAGGTCGCGCCGTCTTCCACCACATCATCCACGCAGCTGGTATTGACAATAGGTATCGGGTTTATCTGCTCGCAGTTCTTGCAGGTAGGCTTTTGCTTTGCTGCATTGCGCTTCTTGCTTCTGTACAAGCAATAGCCGACAGCATTGCTTTCCGCGTTCGGGGACGGAGCGCTGGCATTCCACGAGAGGATTACCTTGTGGTTGCTAGTCCCACTCTGTAATATCGGAAGGCCTGCCGGTGGGCAGCGGAGCCCTCCCGGCGGTGCACTTGTCGGGCGGCGGCTTCCCCCTGCTTCTGGGGTTTGCGACGACGCTAGGTTTGCGCTCGGACCACTGATTTCACCGGTCGCGCGATTGGTTTCCCACAGACCTACCATAGACAGCATAAGCAACCACAGGTATATGCGATGCGCCGCCATGACTTCCAGAGGATATGGCATGCAATTACTCACCCGGACCGGATTGCAGCTTATAGTATTGGCAACCTCGAGACCAATCAGCTATCGAACTATTTTCTCAACGGAGGCGGCCTGCTTAAGCCCAGAGGTCGAGAATCTGCTGCAGGAGTTCGGCCTTCGCGCAGAGGTGATTTCGCCAGAGCCAGGAGCGGAATCAGCATTTGCAAAAAAATTCCTCAGAACTTGATGTGCCATATCCATTTTCGCTATCACGGATTCGTGCCCGATCCTTCTTGATGGAAGGTATTTCACCCTACTCTTTGCTGTTGGGAAAACGTTGTCTTAAACAGATGCCAACTGCTTTACTTCGATCGTTGGGAACAGGATTTGGCAGCTAGTACACATGTGCGAAGGCGAACGGCACGAGTTCCCTCCGTTTAAGTGGAGATCCCAATCGCCCTTCCCCAGAACGCCTCGCCCCTGCTAACTCACAAGTAGCCGTGCGTCAGCTGGACCCTGAAGGAGTTGTTATCACCGTAATGGACGCTGGAGGAATTACGCCTGTGGGCCTGATGTTTGCCTATGATCGCGATTGAATGGCAATGAACATACGGGGAAAAACAACCCGGCCCGCGAACCACGTCGCGGACCGGGAAAGCAATGCCAGAAACTACTTGTAGGTTGCGTTCGTGCGAGCCAGATAATCACGATGCGGAGTAAAGTCTACCATTGAACCAAATGCCGTGCCGCCCAGAGGATTCGCCTTCAAGGCCTCCCGCAGCGCTGCGTTAACCTTGTCCAGGCCTTCTGCGTTCGCCGCGATATAGAAAATCCAAAATGTGCCCGGCGCTTGCGTATGGATAGCTTCGGTGTCGACTTCGTACTCGTGAATCGTACCGTTAGCCAGCATCTTCTCCATGAGCGGTACGACCAGGTTCTCGCTGAGTGTCTCCACCGCGTTGTCCGGAGCATCCGCCTTTAATTTGTACGACGACCCGTGGGTGTATACATCCTTCCACGATCCGGAATGCCAGTTGTAGTACCGGCTGACGTAAAGGCTATCCGAGTGTTTCGTGGCACTGA
>CAZDYZ010000817.1:0-2071 GCA_964509525.1 uncultured Acidobacteriaceae bacterium | reverse complement strand
ATGGAGATGCCCGAGGATCATGTTCTTGATCGAAGACTTGCCAGACCCCCAATCGCCAAAGAGCGCAATCACAAGGCTGGACTTCTGATTCCAATTGCGAATTGCCTTCGCGACGCCCGCCGCGAAACCGGACCGGTTCAGAAGATCTTGTTTCGAAGACATTATCGGGAGATCCGATGAAAAGTCCGGTTTCAACGGATCTACCTTGTTCCGTGGGTCGTCACTCACTATGGCCTCTCATGGTTAAGTTCACACAAAGCCCCGTAAAGTTGTTCCCCCATATCGCCAACTTCTCCCGTCAGGACAATTCTGTTGCTTTGTCTGAGGCTAACATCTTACGTCAAATCTTGCTGGTCGCCAGGGTAGAGACTTCAAGCACAACCGCCGGCCTCCAAGGTCCGCCAGCGCTGACCAGAGGGGCTTAGCAAAGCGGGGACAAGCAAGATTTTCTTGATTAGGAGACGCAATCTTGCGGCTTTGCCGGTCATTTTGCTGAGCGCCGAGTAACGTTCCGAAATCCCTATCCGCGGTCAGGCGCCAAGTTCTTGAATTCTCGGGCACGGAGTACCAGGTTTCAATCGTTCCGAAAAGAACTGATTGCGGAGCACGGACGATGCTGGACACTGACGAGCTGAATGCGGGTTACTGCATGGGTTATGTAAAAGATGTAGCAGATACCGCTGTGCTGCAGGAGTGGTTACAAGCACGACACTGCAATCACCCTTGACTGTGACGATGCAGCAGCTCTGTAGATATTTCTTCAAAGGCGGGCAGGCCCCTGCGAGAGCCGCCCCGTGTGGACAGCGCATTACAGCAGGACGCTTTTTGTGGTTTCAGTGCGCAAACCTCGCAACTTGTCTTTCGGTTTTGAATGTATTCGATTTGGTTACATCCCTGGCGCCGTAGATAGTGTCATTCATGGCCACCAGTGCGCCTTTGCCCTGCGCTTCTTTGCTGCCCGCAAGAATGACTGCCGAATACATGCTCAGCGGGCCGTCCGCGCTCATTGCAGTCGCCGGACGCATGGAACCCCGTACAACTGGCTTTTCGCTCTTAACAACCACATTCAGAAAATATGCCGTCTCCCCAATTTGTCGGTGCCATGAGTGATGACGATACCGTCTACATCGTTCGAAGCCAAAAGCTGATTGATCCTCTTGGCCAGCTTCAGCCAGACTTCGTTGCTCATTTCCTATTCGCCACCCGAGCCAGTTATTCAGTTCGTGAGGAGGCGCTCGCCACCGGCAGCATCCTGGAGAAAACACCTTGGTTCACTGCCACAAGTATAATTTGGTAGTTCGACGCCAGGAGGTTCTATGAATCCAGCGGCCCAACAATCAGCTGTTTACAAAGAGATATTGTTCGAAGTGAAAGAGGGAGTAGCGTGGGTAACGATCAACCGCCCCGAGGTCTTAAATGCCTTTCGCGAGCAGACCCTCGACGAACTGACCGACGCGCTACGTTCAACCCGGAACGATCCCTCCATCGCGTGCGCAGTCGTGAGCGGGTCAGGCAGAGCATTCTCCGCCGGAGGAGACTTTTACGCGATGATGCGCCTAAACCGAGCCAACGCCTCGCATTGGAACGATCGTATGCTCGGTCTTGCGATGACGATTCGTGGTTTGTCCATTCCCGTCATTGGCATGGTTCAGGGAGCTTGCGTCGGTGGCGGCAACGAACTCGCGCTATGGTGTGATCTGGTTATTGCTTCAGATGATGCGGTATTCGGCCAGACCGGCGCAAGCGTTGGCGCCTGCCCGACCGTGGGTGCCACCCAGTACCTGCCGCGCCTTATCGGAGATCGCCTGGCGAAGGAAATGATTTTTCTGGCCCGCAAATTTCCAGCCGAAGAGGCTCTACGCATTGGCCTGATCAACAAGGTGGTCCCCAAGGCTGAGCTACGCAAGGCGACTGAGGAGTGGTGCGAAAGTATCAAATCGCATTCGCCGCAGACGCTACGCGCGACCAAGAAAGCGCTCAACATTGGCGCTGGCCTGCTACGATGGATACGGCAAAAAGCTTGCCAAACTGGGCGATAAACGCCAGGCGGCTGGCAATATAAGTCCCGCCA
>CAZDYZ010000816.1:0-5641 GCA_964509525.1 uncultured Acidobacteriaceae bacterium | reverse complement strand
TTGCCGAGGTACAGGCGGAACCTGAACTGACGGCCACGTCGCTGATCCCCATGAGAAGCGATTCGCCTTCCACATATGCGAAGCTCAGGTTGAGATTCCCCGGCAGTCGCTCAGTGGGGTGGCCGTTAAGGAATACTTCGTCGAGCCGCTCGAAGATGCCCGCTTGGAGCTTATTGCGCATTTCCGTCAGCCGCCGCCCCTCGTCAGACATCTCAACCTTTGCCACCTCGCATGCTTTGCCGAGGCCAACGATGCCTGGCAGGTTCTCGGTGCCAGCGCGCCGCGAACGCTCGTGACGTCCCCCGTAGAGAAGCGGTTGCAGCAAGGTCCCCTTGCGCACATAGAGTGCACCCGCACCCTGCGGCCCATGCATCTTGTGACCAGTGATGGTCAGCAGATCGCAGCCCATTTCCTTCATGTCGAGCGGCACCTTGCCCGCAGCTTGAACCGCATCGCTGTGAAAGTAAACGTCGGCTTCCGCCGCAATCTTCGCGATCTCACGTACCGGCTGCAGCACACCGGTTTCATTGTTCGCCAGAATGATGCTGACCAGCTTCGTCTCCCGCCGAAGTGCCCGTCGTACATCGTCGGGATTAACCACAGCGCGGCCATCGACCGGCAAATAGGTCACCGGGCAACCAAGTTCCTCCAGGCGCCTGCACGCGTTGAGTACTGCGTGGTGCTCAACCGCGGAGGTGATCACGTGGTCGCCTGGCTTCAGCAGCCCGAACAACGCCAGGTTGTCCCCTTCCGTGCCGCCGCTGGTGAAGACAATCTCCGCCGGACGGCAGTTCAGCAAATCGGCAACTTGCTCGCGGGCGTGCTCAACAGCCGCGCGCGCCTGCTGTCCCTGCCGGTGAATCGACGACGCGTTTCCGAACCTCTCAAAGAAATACGGGCGCATTGCTTCAAAAACCTCGGGCAGAAGCGGCGTAGTTGCGTTGTTGTCGAGGTACACGCGGTTCATGGCAGCTCTATTCTAGCCTCCTTATTGGATTCAGGCGGCAGAGGAGCGATGCGGGGGTTAAGCTAATTCCGGGCTCTGACGATTAACCTCTGGCATAGGGCGACTTCTGACGATCCGCCTGGATTCCATATCGCACGGAGTTGAGGACTGTGGGCGGCAGCAGAGACGCAGATACCCCTTCTGTTCTCCCCTGCTTGTCTTCTACCGTTTTTCCATTGCCACGTATTCGTTAGGGTAAGCCGGTCCCTGGTAGTCGGCTCGCGGCCGGATCAACCGGTTGTCGTTGAGCTGCTCAATCACGTGCGCCGTCCAGCCGGACACACGGGACACAGCAAACACCGGTGTGAACAGGTCGATGTCGATTCCCAACGTGTGGTAAGTCGAGGCCGAATAGAAGTCAACGTTGGCATTGAGTTTGCGATCGGCAACGACAAACTCCTCGATCTTATGCGAGATCTCGAACCATTTGGGATTGCCGCTTGACTGACCCAGGTCACGCGACATGGACCGCAGATGAGTTGCTCTGGGATCTTCGGTGTGATACACGCGATGGCCGAACCCTGGCACTTTTTTCTTCTGAGCCAGCATGCCTTTGACATAGTCCACAGGATCGGCCCCGGAAGCATCTACCGTCTGCAAAATGTGGAACACCGCTTCGTTCGCCCCGCCATGCAAGGGGCCCTTGAGCGCTCCAATAGCCGCGGTGATTGCTGAATGCATGTCGCTTAGAGTGGCCGCGACTACGCGTGCGGCAAAGGTTGAAGCATTCAGCTCGTGATCAGCATGCAGAATCAGCGCAACGTCCAACGCACGCTCCGCCGTGGTGCTGGGAATCTCTCCGCTCAGCATGTAAAGAAAATTGCCAGCATGCGAGAGAGAGTGGTCGGGCTCAACCAGCGCCTTGCCTTTGCGAATGCGGTCATAGGCGGCAACTACACAGGCAATCTGCGCCGTCAGCCGGATTGCCTTGCGCAGGTTAGCCTCGTGATCGTTCTGTTTCTCATCCGGATCGTAATAGGACAGCGCCGAGATGGTGGTGCGCAGCACATCCATCGGCAGCGCATCCCTGGGAGTTTGCTGCAAGAGGCTGATGATGGAAGCATCCAGCTTGCGCTCGTGAGCTAGGCTCAGCTTCAGTTCCTGCAATTCGGCATGCTTGGGTAGGCGTCCGAACCACAGCAGGTAGCAGACCTCTTCGAAGCTTGCATGGTCCGCCAGTTGGTGGATATCAATACCCCGATAGGCAAGCACACCCTGGTCGCCGTCGATGTAGCAAATGCTGGAATTTGCAGCGGTAATGCCCTCCAGCCCCTTAGGGCCGCGCTCCGTCGTTGACATGAATACCCCTCGCCGTCCCCAAACCGCGGTAGAAGATAACTCCAGAGCAGCAGGCTGGAAAAGCCGCGAGCCAGCGCAACCAACTTTTATACTCCCGGCATTCCGCCCCCGTCTATTGCCTCAGGCAGGGCTGGAAGCTCCTCAGCAGAGGGGCCCGTCAAGAATTGAAGATCCACAACTTGACCGCTACATGTGGCCGAGCAGGATACTTCGTTCTCAAGAATGGGAACTGACGATAAAGGGTTAATGCGCTGTGCGGTGTCTCCAAAGGAGTGATGGAGTACATCGGGGTCTCGGGCAGCGCCTGCGAACAACGTGAAGGTCTCGGTTTGATGCACGGCGTCGCGCGAGCTGATGTCTTTCTCAGACTATCAGCAGGCTTTGCTGTTGTGTTTGCCAGGTAGGTAAAACCGGTATGCCTCCTCGCTTGCTCGCACCAGTCCATGGCGGAGCGGCCTAGCAACGGACGATCTTGGGCGAATCGATGCCCTCAGTGGCGTTGCGTGTGTCCACCACCAGCTTCGACTCACGAACGATGCGCTGGTAGTCGTAGTCGCTATGGTCGGTCACGATCATCACACAGTCGTATTGCTCCAGCCTGTCCAAGGGGGCGCAGGTCATATTTAAGTCGTACTTACGGCCACGTCCGACACTGGGGAAATAGGGATCGTTGTAGCTGACGTTGGCTCCGCGGTTCTGTAGCAGCTCAATAATGGTGAGCGACGGTGACTCGCGCAGGTCGTCGACATCTTTCTTGTAAGACAGACCTAACACCAGGACCTTGGCCCCGTTCACCGCTTGCCGTCGCTGATTCAGCGCGTCGGCTACGGCTTCAACCGAATGATAGGGCATTCGGGTGTTGATCTCGCCGGCCAGCTCGATAAAGCGCGTGTGAAAATCAAACTCCCTTGCCTTCCACGAGAGGTAGAAAGGATCGATCGGAATGCAGTGTCCGCCCAGTCCGGGACCAGGGTAAAATGCCTGGAAGCCGAACGGCTTGCTGCTGGCGGCCTGTATCACCTCCCAGATGTCGATGCCCATCCGCAGGCAAAGCAGCTTCAGTTCATTAACCAACGCAATGTTCACGCAGCGGTAGATATTTTCCAGAAGCTTGGTCATCTCCGCAGCAGCGGGTGTCGAAACGGGAACGGTGCGGTTAAAAATACATCCGTATAGCTGGGAACCCAGTTGGCTGGCGCGCGGATCGAGTCCTCCGATGACCTTGGGAATATCGCGTCGCGCGACTGTATCGCTGCCGGGATTTTCTCTCTCCGGAGAAAAAATCACATAAAACAGATCGTCGCCTTGCATTCCGGAACGCATGGCCTTCAGGCCACTCTTGTTTTCCCGCTCGAGGATAGGAACAAGGACTTCCTCCGTTGTGCCGGGGTAGGTCGTACTCTCCAGAACGATCAATTGTCCGGCACGCAGATGCGGCGCGATAGATTGAGCTGTGGCAGTAATGTAGCGGAGATCAGGTTCGTGATGCTCGTTGAGCGGGGTGGGAACGCAGATGATGATCGCGTCCATAGCTGCAATCTTTGCGTAATCGGCGGTAGCGGTAAAACCATGCGAGCGCGCGGCCTGAATTTCCGTAGGAGTGATGCGATAGATGTACGAGCCGCCGGCCTCCAGGACATCCACCTTCTTCTGGTCGATATCGAAGCCAGTTACCGGGAACGATTGCTCGCTGAACAGCAGCGCCAAAGGCAGGCCGACATAGCCCATTCCGATGACACCAACCTTGGCGGTTCGTGATTGGATTTTGATGTCTAGAGGCTCGTGAGAACTGACACTAAGACTATGTGACATGAGGACCTGTGCCTTGAGAAAATCTGGATTTCAGTGCTTGATTATGAAGATACTATACGGGATTAGGTCTGCAAAGCTTCGGTGAACCTAACCGTCGCTGACGGGGAGCGAGCCTGCTCGACTCCTGGACCGGCACAAAACACCCTTCTTCCCTGCAGTCGGTTGAATTGTACGAGCCCCGTTGGGCTAAACGCGGGCGTACTCGTTCGTTGGTGCAAGCCCTTTTGCGCATTTTGCCGTTGCTAGACTCGAAATCCATCATTCCTTGGCTTTCCTGGTCTGGATCGCCAGGTCTTCGGCGAGGTGGTCGTCTTTATCTTCCAGTTCAGCCAGCAGCCCCTCGTCCGTCAGATCCAAGGGGCGTGAGTTTTCCCAGTCCTGATGCACAATGCTGTGAAGACGGTCCATGATCTCCGCGTCGTGCACCTCGATGGCAAGTTCCCGCCGGCTGTCGAAGCTTCCCGGAGAGAGATTGATCGAACCAACAATGGCCCGGACTCCGTCGGCAAATAGCAGTTTGGCATGAAGCTTGAGCCCTTTGAGGCGGTGCACTTTGACACCGACATCATCCAGAATTCGCAGGCCTCCGACACCCTCCACGAGTTTTTCTTTCTTCAGCTTGTGTGGCGGGCGTGCCAGGACGTGCACTTTCACGCCGCGATGGTTTGCCCGTACCAGGCGCTCGATGATTACCGGGTCCTGATAGCGCTCGTTTTGCACCCACAAGGAATGCTTGGCCTCGTCGACAAACTGGCCGATTCGCTGCCGGCCATTGCCAATGCACCAGATCAAATGCGAATGCTCGCCAGGTGTGAACTCTTTGCGTTCCCAATCAGCCTCAAAGCCCTCGATGATCTCCGCGACTTCGTGGCCGTGCTTGGTGACCACAGCGTAGTCGCGCGTCTCGGTAAAGTTCTTCGTCTCCCAATTGAGCGACATAACAAAGGCTGTCTCGTCATCCACCACCATGGATTTCTCATGGGTCAGGTCAAACGCGGGATTGCTGTCAACCACCTTCACCCCAGCTTCGGTGAGCCTCTTGCGGGATTCCTCATTTTCCGCTTCGCCGCTGCGGCGAGCCGGATTCAGCATGATGCGGACGTTCACCCCGCGCCGGTGGGCTGCAATTACCGCGTGCAGCAGGTGCGGATCAGAAAACGTGAACATCTTGATCCGCAGCGAGCGTGCAGAGTGATTGATAGCCTCGAGGATGGGCTGCGAGGAATCATCGGGCATTACGATCAGATAACGAGACATAAGGAGTCTCCCTCCAAAACGGACGTCCGTGTGTCGCTCCGAGCGCTCGGGAAATTACTGCGCTGCTGGCGCACTGGCTTTGGCCACTGCGTCTTCGAACTGAGTGCGATGCAGTTCGGCATAAACTTTGCCGAGCGCCATCAACTCGTCATGCGTCCCCGCTTCGGCTACCACTCCCCCAGCAATCACAATGATCTGGTTGGCATCCCGAATGGTGCTCAGTCGGTGGGCGATTGTAATCACTGTGCGGCCTTTCATCAGCTTCTC
>CAZDYZ010000815.1:0-4375 GCA_964509525.1 uncultured Acidobacteriaceae bacterium | reverse complement strand
GAGAACATAGTGCCACTTTGGCCAGGATTCGGCGGCGGTCCCACAGCAAAGAGGTATTGGGAACCCAGCCGTCGTGGTAGTCCGAGATGGAGACTTCTACAACCTCCTCCCTGGCTTTCAATGCCGTGTCTTTCAAAGCGGTCATCAGCGTGTACCCCACTTGGGTGAATAGGAAATCTGGAAAGAGGTTGTCATATTCGACACTGTGCCGGCCGTCAACAAGGGGAAGTGCCAACGCTCATATTGTGCCGAGACCTGCAGCGAGAATTCAGCGCTAAGTGCAACGTTGGTAACAAGACCAAGATCTTTGAGCGATCCTCCCTGCAAAAAGCTATGATCAACCCACATGCTGCGATAATTTGCCTGTACCGTAGTGCGTGCGGAGAACCAACAGGTGCTCCACAACTGGTAACCGCTGCCTTGCCTGCCAACCCAGCTACCCAGGAGCTCGCGATTGTTGGTGTATCCACTGAGCCAATTCACGTCAAAGTAAAAAAACCCAGGAAAGAGGCGGGTAGGCGTAAAAGCGCCTTCCGCACGGAAGTCGACTTTATGAAAATAGGGTAGCTTGGCAAGATAGACGCCCGGGCTCCATCCGCTATGCGTCGGGTATGCCAGGGGAAAGACCTCATCATTGGTAAAGCTGTCGCTGTAGAGGGTGAGCCAATCACGGATACCAGGTATTCGATACTTGAAGTCAAAGGAAGCGCGCCGGTCACCCGGATCATTCGGTCCACCATTTCCGGGCGCCACTGATACCAGACTGTTCCAGAAATGTCCAAGCGTCGCCGGGAACCCTGGACCGCCGAAAATCACGGTGCGTGCCACGCTGAGTTCAAGATTAGGAGTCGGGTTCAAGGTGACCTTCTCCCCATGAATGTACGGCTGAGGACTAAGCGAAATGCCGGGTTGACCCACGATATGTGTAAAGCCAGGTTGACCTGGAGTTGGTATGTTCATGAATTGATAGCCTGACAGTTGCCCGACAAAGAATTGCACGCGCATGGGACCTAGCCATCCGAGAAAGCCAGGCAGCTTGAAAGGGCTAACCCGGTCGTAGCGGAGCATGGTGATAGGTTCAGCATTGTCGCTGTACAGCATAGGCCCGCCGAAGTTAGGTCCCCACCACAGGGATTGTTTGCCGACCGATATCTGATTGTTCTTGAAAGCCACTGATACATAGGTATCAAGCAAACGAAAGCGAGAAACATTGGATGCTGGGCCTTCAGCTGCGGCGGGAGTGAAATCCGCATGCGCAATTGCGCTCTGGGCTGCGGGAGAAAGCGCTGGTACTCCGCCACTCTGCTGATACTCCCCCCTCAAATAGAAGGCGAACCATCCTGCCTGCGCGCGTAAAGCGGCGCCAGTGTAGGAGTTCACACCTTCGCCGTAAGGCCGGCCAAAATTGTTGTTGATGGTTTGGGCGGAGTGAAATCCATCGGTGAGTGGCCGGCCAGCGATGTCGACCACTTGGTTATATATAGACTCGATCTGCATTCCTGAATTGGCGGCTCCATCTTCCCGCCGCAGCTCGAGTGCAAATTCGGCGGCGAGGTTTCGGTACAGAACTGCGGCCCCGGCATCGGATTCCTCGTCGGCTGCACGGTCGCCAGCTTCCTGAACCAGACGAGCACACTCCATCCGCGTCCAGGGACGCAAAGCGACGAAATCGGTTTGCACGTATCCCAGCGCGGCGAGGCGATCGAATGCCGGATACACCCAGCTGTCGAGAGGTACATAGGTGGAGGCCATGTTACTTGGGTTACGTTGCTTCTCGTCGCTGTCGATGGCTGTCGGATCCAGGCTACGTTTCGAGCTTTGCCCGCTCAGAGGGTGTGCAATCGAAAGCACCGCCAAGACAAGGCAAAAGCTGATACGCCCGCGGTGCATAAGAGGTGCTTAGAAACCGGCTACCTTCGCAGTGATCGCGATCGAAGACATGACTTGTGCCGTGGCCAGCATGTTTCGCCAAACATTGGAACCGCCGATGATCTTCTGCGGAACTACGACGATGTCCCCTGGCTGCATCTTTGTTTCCAGAACACTGTTGCTGTACCATCCGCCAGAGTCCCGTCCCACCACAGAGCCATTGGCGCGGATCACGAAGATTTCTTTCTTGTTGGCCAGAGAGGTCGGACCGCCTGCATGACTCAAATACCAGCCTGCGCTCTTGCCGGGGACAAACGTAAGAGCCGCGGAGTTATATACCTGCCCGCTAACCAATACGAAGCTGGGCTTTTTGGGAATGGTGAGAACATCGCCGGCCCGAAGCTCGATGTCAGCCGGAGTATTTTCCCAACTCGAAATGTCAGACCTGATTTTGATCACCAGGCGTCCCGTGGGGGGCTCACTCTTCAGCTGCTGAACCGCCTGTTTCTGTTGCGCCACAATGAGCTGTATAGCCCCCATTGCCTCTTGCCCGCTAAGCGTAGGTGAAAGCTTCGCGCCCGCGGATGTCGTCTCCAGCTGATGTATCAACTCTGCCCGACTCTTTTCTTCAAGTTCGCGGACCTGATTTCGTAAAAGGATGGAGCCAGCCGGATAGGCCCCAACCCGGAATCCACCGGCGCGCTTTAAGACCGAGCTCAACCTCTCTCCATCTTGAATGCCGTATGTTCCGGAGTAGGTGACTTCTCCCTTGACAGTGACAGATGCGCCGATGTCGCTCCACCCGGAAAGTTGGTGAACGGTCAGCACATCGCCCGGCTTGAGTTGCGCATCGGCAGTCGAGTCCTTGTCTTTTACAGCCCTACCAATGTCCAGGGTAGTACGACGACTCACTATTTTTTCACCGTGTACAACCTCGTAACTCGTCAGGTCAGCGCTTTCCAGCAGCGCACTCCGCGTGAAGCCTCCTGCCATGCGGACCAGTTGGGCCGCAGTCAGGCCTTCGGGTAGGGGGTATTGCCCCGGGCGCAATACTTCTCCCTGGATCGTTACTTTGGGCGCATCGATTTCGTAGCGTCCGAAAATCCGGATCGTATCGAATGCCTGCAAGTGAATTGGATCATTGCCGATCAACACCTCGGAAAGACTGAACTCGATGGTTTCGGGTCGATAGTCCGGAGGACGCAAGCGGATGATTTCAGCGTGGTCGGCCGGTTCGGGCAGCAGGTCCTGGTAGGAGTGAATCACATCGTTGAAACTCATCTCGTCGCGATAAGGAAACTTTCCTGGCCGAATGACATGCCCCTCAACGTAGATGGAACGCTCGCTGTAGGGCAGAATGGGCGCGACAGACACGTGGTCACCATCCCGAACCACAAAGGCCTGAATGGCTTTGGCCATGGCCTCCGGAGTTCCACCTTCCGGAACATTGATACTCATTGTGATCCGGTTTTCGTGCGCCTCGATGCGCTCGACCTTGATGTCTTTCATGGCTGCTGACACAAGTAACCCGCCAGCCAGATCAAGGACCTCGGACAACTTGGTCTCATTCCTCAACTCATAAATTGCGGGCCTGCGTACCATCCCCGAGACCGTGACCTGGACTCCAGCGGGAGGGACCAGGATCGTGTCGCCTGGTTGCAAGCGTTCACTGTCGCTCCGTACACCGCGAAGAAGAAAATCATAAAGATCCACTTCGCCGACTGACTGTTTGCCGCGAAGATGACGAACTGTGCGTAGAGAGCCGATTGCAGTTGGCCCGCCAGCCGCATAGAGAGCGTTCAACGGTGTGGATATGGAACTGACGTCATAGGCGCCGGGACGCTGCACGTCCCCGACAACATAAATTCGGACTGTCCTGAGGCGCGTGAGAGAAACTTCCACACGGGCGTTCCGGAATTGAGGTGTGAGGGCATCCTGGATCAGCTTCTGCGCTCGCTCGAGAGTGAGGCCGGCTAGCACCACAGGGCCAGCCTCCGGAAGTACCAGCCGCCCTTCCTGGTCGACCGTCCTGGTAAACCGTTGTGAGACACTCCCCCAGAGATCGATGTTGATTCCATCGCCGGGACCGAGAACGTAATCCGGACCTATCGGTAGGTCAAGGGCGGTGTTCTTTGAACCCCCGCTGCGGTTGAGGAAAACGTCGGACCCAAACCGTCGCAACGACGAGCTTCGATCGGGAACCTGGCTGTATAGATCATGCATTGACAGCAGGTTATAGGGCGTCGGTCGATGCAACACATCCTGGCTACTGGCTGCGTTGGGATCGCGTTCAGGGGGAGGCTGAGCAGTGCGTGGTGGTCGCCGTAAGGAAATCGCCCGGGTCGCAGTACTGGGCCGGACGTTTGCCAAGTCAGTCGATTCCTCGGTGCCAGCTGTCGGAAGTGAACTCGACGGCTCAGAGTCGATGGCCGAAAACCCCGCTGTCATTGGGTTGACCTGGCTGTACCTGTACGGAAGCGAGGAGTCTTCCTCGTCATCCAGGCTG
>CAZDYZ010000814.1:0-2061 GCA_964509525.1 uncultured Acidobacteriaceae bacterium | reverse complement strand
CTGCGACCGCGACGGCTCAGTTACTGTGCTCCGGCCGTTTGAGGTGCGGCGCCCTTCGCGCCAACCTCGTCAAACGCCGGTCCCGCGGACAGTAGCGAGCTGTCGGTTGATTTCCCACTCACACCGATAAGCGACAGCAGCGGCTGAATTCCCTCATCGTCGATGAAGTGATTCGGTGAGCAGGCGTAGGGAGGGCGCAGCAGGCGTAGCGCAGGGCTCGCTTTCAGCCCTGCGGCGTTTCTTGTTTATTTAGCAGGATGATGAAAAACCCGATTCATGTCATTTCGAGCGAAGCGAGAAATCTCAAATGTCCTTTATTTTCAGGGCGAGATTTCTCGCTTCGCTCGGAATGACATGAATCGACGCCATTTTTCATCAGCCCGGTAGCTCTACAGCGCAACTATTGAGTTCGAACACGTTGGTCCTTCTCCGGCGGGTGTTGGAGCTCGGCGAGGAGTTGTTGGAACTTCGGGTTGCGGCGAAGGTCTTTCAGATCGTCGTCGGCCATCAAAGCATCGGCACTCTTATACCCGCGATTAATGGCTTCCTGCAGATACTGCAGCGCGTCGTCGGGACGGTTGGCGGCCTCGGCTACACAGGCGAACTGATACCACACCGACCAGGAGTTTCCATTGGCGGCGGAATTTTCCCCCTTTTCGATCGCGTCGCGAAATAGCTTGCTGGCCTCCGGGTAGCGATGGGTGTGGGCCAGCGCGATCCCCAGTTTCTGCAATGCATCCAGCGTATAGGCATGTTGTGGCCCGAGACTACGAATCCCGATCTCGAACGCCGCACGAGCCAGCTTTTCCGCTTCCGCGTAGCGGCCCTCCCGGTTTAGCACTCCGGCAAGCGTGGATTGGCACTCCAAGGTACCGGGGTGTTGCGGTCCGAGGACTCGACTCATCGTCTCAAGCGTCTCCCGCTGCATTTTCTCCGCTTCCTGGAGATGGCCTTCTTCAAGAAGCACTTCTGCCAAGTTGGATTCAGACAGTAAGGTATACGGGTTCTCGGGTCCGAGGGTTCGCAAGCGAATCGCCAAGCACTCCCGGGTTACTTTCTCGCTGTCGGTCAGGCGGCCTTCGTCGGCGAGAGTTGCCGCAAGGTTCGACATCACGTTGGCTGTCGAAGGATGTTCGGGTCCCAGCACGCGCTGGTCGGCAGCTAAAAGATCGCGATCCAACTGCTCGGCTTCCGCCAAGCGACCTTGCGATTCGATCGCGATTGCCAGAAGGTTCATTGCGTACAGAGTGTCAGGGTGATCCGGTCCCAGGACGCGGCGTTCGACGTCGAGCAACTGGCGAGACTCTCGTTCAGCCTCAGCGTAGCGACCTTGGTTCCAGAGCGCCGCGGTGAGGTTTCGAGTCGACAACAGCACCTGGGCACTCTCCGGACCCAGCGTGTGAGTTCCAGTCTCGATCGCCTCGCGCGCCACTTTCTCCCCCTCGGCGAAACGCCCCAGGCCTTGCACGGTGAAGGCGAGGTCAGCCATAGTCTGAAGCGTCAGTGGGTCCCCGGGTCCGAGAATGCGGCGCTCGCCCGCCAGCGCCTGCCGCTCCATCTTTTCTGCTTCGGTATGATGTCCTTCGCGCTCCAGAATCCAGCCAAGCTGAGTCATCGACTCGAGCGTCTTGGGATCGTCGGGGCCAAGAAGTTTCAGGCGAGCGTCCAAAGCGCGTTGCGCCAGTTCATGAGCGCGAGCGTTGAGCCCCAGGTTCAAGTAGGTTGCCGCCATGACTTTCATCATCTGCGATTGGACCTCAGGATCTTTCGCCAGACCTCTCCCCATATCGCTCGAAGCCTTGTCGAGGATCTCGCGGGCCGTGACGCTGTTGCCGCGCGCTTCGCTTGGGTCAGAAACCTTGAACATGCTGGTCATGAAATCGGTGATGCGATTGGCGCGGTCACGTTCACGGGTAATCCGGTGCAACTGCACTGCTTGCAAGACGGAGAATGCGGCAAGCAGCAGCACCAATCCTGCCGCCACAAGTACAGCTACACGATGTCGCCGCGTGTACTTCCGCAACCGATAGCCAGTACTTGCCGGACGCGCTACAACGGGCT
>CAZDYZ010000813.1:0-2363 GCA_964509525.1 uncultured Acidobacteriaceae bacterium | reverse complement strand
CACTAGAACTGAGCCAACTGGAAGCTCTAGAGGGCACTTCGTTTTCCGTTCGCTCCCTCTTATGTCGGACGGAGATGCTGTCTCGACATGAAAGCCCCTGCGCGTGCCATTTCGGCCCTCTCCGTCGTTGGCGGTGGGTGTCGTTATTTATTGCTGGACAGTGCCGACGCTTGCATAGATGGCCGATTAAGCCATTAATCTGAAAGCCAGGCCGCAGAGAACCGTTAGAATGGGGGACTCAAGTAGCCTGCTATGTATTCAAGAGCGCGATTGGCGAATGATTTTTGCAACCTGGGGATCAGGGCTGGTGATACCGTGATGCTGCATGCCTCGGTCCGCGCGGTTGGAGAAGTTGCAGGGGGGCCCGATCAGATCCATCTTGCCCTCAAAGACGTATTAACCGAGAAAGGCACTCTTTTGATGTACGCAAGTTGCCCGCGTTATTACGACGAAGTCGGACGCGGGGACCTGCCGAAAGAACAAGAGCTCGAAATTCTCGAAAAGTTACCTGCGTTTGATCCTCTCACCGCACGATCGGCTCGCGACAATGGGACACTGGTTGAATTCCTGAGGACTTATCCGGGCTCTCAAGTCAATCGCCACGTGGCCCGTTTCGTGTTTTGGGGACGGCAGGCTGAACGCCTCATGTCCAGCCAACCTTGGAGTTATGCTCTCGGCTTGGATTCTCCGCTGCAGCAGTTTTTGACACTCGACGGCAGGATCGTATTGCTAGGCTCTGATCACGATGCAGTGACCTTTCTCCATTACGTGGAGCATGTGGCCGACATTCCCGGCAAGCGAATCGCGCGTTACCGCGTGCCAGTGATGGAGGATGGCAGCACTGTATGGCGAGATATGGAAGAATTTGATACCTCCGGGGATGGCGTTCATGCAAACTGGCCGGATCGCTTTTTTGCCAAGATCGTGGACAGCTTGCTTTCTAAGACGGGTAATAAGGGCGTGCGAGTTGGAGATGCGATGAGTTACATACTAAGTGCCCGCGAATTGCTAGATTTCGCGCTGCCCCTCATGCAGGCTGTCGCAGCCGATCCCCTGGCGGCGGGCTGCTTGGAGGAACGGGACGAGCGTCCGCAGTTTGCGAAGTCCACTGCGGACTAGCCCTTGACCCGCAGAAGTGACCTTTGGTGCCAGGCATATGCCAGAGCCCTGATTTGATTGAAGCGACCACGAAGCCGGGAGCGGAGCCATGTCTCCACCCGCGCCCCGTTGTACATCGGGCCAGCCTAGCCGAACCTGTGCCGCGCCGGAAATCACCGATAACATGAATCAGGTGCGAAATGGAATGGTTTAAACCTACGAGAATTTGGGTTCTCTATTCTGGAGCTGCTAGAAAGAGAAAGTTATGGCCGACCCAAGCGTGATGCAGAATGTAGTTTTTTTGCGTAAACCTGCGCGCCGTAACTGCCACGCTGACGATTGTACTTCGGCTAACAGTCCTGGCAACCGGTCGGCGCAGGCAAGAAATTCAAAGTCACCTACAGCTTCCCTGGAGGGCAGCACGGCGCAAACCCGTTTGCCTGGGCAACGATCAACAGCGGCGCCGATTTCTATTGTTTGAGGATTGTATGAGACAGGTGATGACAGCTGCGATCCTGGTCGTCCTTTTCGCTGGCGACGCCTACGCGCAAATCACGTCCACAACTCCGCCCGACGCTCTTGCCCTTCTCCAGCAGGTTAGCCACCGCTATGCCGACGCTAAGGCCTATCACATCAAGGCCCTCGAAGAGATAACCAACACGAACGAATGGTCCCACGACTGGTATAAGTACATCCTCGACGCTGCAGAAGCACCCGGCAATCGCTACCGCTTCGATACCCAGTCAAAATGGGGTGCAGGCCTTTACGTGTCTGATGGCAAGACCGAGTGGATCTACGAGGCCGGCTCGCATCTTTATCTTCAGAAACCGACACCTCCAGATGGCCCGGAGACACACCCGATCGTCCGGCCCAGCTTGATGGAGATGCACCATGCTAAAGCATTGCGGGATTCTTTTGCCCACCTCGACGAGCGCTACAAGGCAGCGACCTTGCTGCCGGACGAAGTGGTGAGCCTCAATGGCCACCAGATTCCCAGCTTCGTCGTTCGGATCACGGACTCGGACCTCAAAAAGCCACCGCGCTCCAGCGAGTCTTCCTCCGAAGTTACATTGTGGATCGACAAGTCCAACCTGAAAGTGGTGAAGCGGCTGGAGCGCGGACGCAGTTACGTCTACCTCACGGACGAAGTGCATATCCCTTTTTACTCCGAAACCGTTACCACCTATTCGCTGACAGAACTCGACCCGCCCGGCGTTGACCCGGCGCTGTTTTCCTTTACCCCGCCAGCCGACGCCAAGCTGGTG
>CAZDYZ010000812.1:0-2044 GCA_964509525.1 uncultured Acidobacteriaceae bacterium | reverse complement strand
GCGAGGAACGGACGAACCCGGCCTCATCTGACACCCGATGGCTGACTTTGGGTTTTCAGCTCGACGGTACCGGGGCCGACTCCGGTTCTCGCACTTCGGAAAAGCCATGACAAACGATGCTTCAGTATTAGCCGGTCTTGCCGATCTCACCTCATTCATCATCCGGGCTGAAAACGGGTTTTTCTCGATCGCCTTCGCAAGCTACAGGAGATGAAGCAGCTGCATTTTGAGTCGATCAAGTTCATGCCTTCGCATCCCGACATTGGATGTGGCGTCGTCGGGCCGGCCCCACAAATCCATTCTCCAGAAGCGGATGCGAATCGCACCGCTAATGAAATGCCGCATCTGCCAAGCAGATAAAGTTCACAAGATGGTGTGGCCCGCGAGGGCGCATTCTGAGGTTCTACGGCTCGGAGGCAACCGATTTACTTCTGGCCTCTGGTAACGTCATCGACACAATTGCATCTTATTACCGGGCTCCGAAATTCGTCTTTGGAGGTCGAGGCGGTGCAGTGCATGCGGAGAGAGGCGTTCGAGACGACGTGCTGTATTGTTGGGGGCGGGCCGGCAGGCATGATGCTGGGATACCTCCTGGCTCGCGCAGGAGTGGAGGTCGTGGTGCTCGAAAGACACAAGGACTTCTTCCGCGATTTCCGAGGCGATACTGTGCACCCTTCGACGCTGGAGCTGATGTATGAACTCGGTCTTCTGCAGGACTTTTTGCGCGTGCCGCATCAGCAGTTGACCTCCGTCGGTGGCGTGTTCGGGAATTTTGCGTTCCAGGCAGCCGACTTTCGGCATCTGGGGACGCACTGCAAGTTCGTCGCCCTCATGCCGCAATGGGACTTCCTGGATTTCCTTTCCGGCCAGGCAAAAAAGTTGTCCGGGTTTCAGCTCCGGATGCAGCACGACGCCGTGAATCTGATTTTCGAGGGACGCAGGATTAGCGGAGTGGAAGCGGAGACGCCCGCAGGACCGGTGCAAATCCGTGCCGACCTGGTGGTCGGCTGCGACGGCCGTCACTCCACCATGCGCAAGGCTGCGCAACTTGAGGTGATCGAGTATGGAGTGCCGATTGACGTGCTTTGGTTCCGGATCAGCCGCCAGGCGAATGATCCTGAGCAACTCCTCGGAAACATCAATTTCGGCACAGTCCTGATCCTCATCAACCGCGGCGATTACTTTCAGGCCGGACTCCTGATTCGCAAAGGTTTTTTCCAGGACCTGCGAGATCGTGGCCTTGACAGATTTCGCCACATTATTCGCCAGATCGCCCCGTATTTGGGTAATCGTGTTGACGAGTTGCAGGATTGGGAACAGATCAAGCTGCTGTCGGTACAGATCAACCGACTGCGGCAGTGGTACCAGCCGGGGCTGTTGTGCATAGGCGATGCCGCCCATGCGATGTCGCCAGCCGGAGGGGTTGGCATCAATCTGGCCATTCAGGACGCGGTCGCGACCACGAACCTGCTGGCCGATCCCCTGCGCGAACGACGCATCACCGAGAGCCTGCTGGCTCAGGTGCAACGTCGGCGTGAATTTCCCACACGTGTGACACAAGGGTTGCAGATCCTCGCACACAGCGGGTTCCGGCGGATCTTCCAGAACCCGGGGCCAGCGAAGCCACCATGGCAATTGAAAGCTGCCGTCCGCATTCCGGGAGTGCAGCGTTTGCTTGGGCGAGTTGTCGGTGTGGGTGTCCGGCCCGAGCACATCCGAGACACAAACAAGCCAACGTGCTTGTTCACCAATGTTGCTGTGTGTGTTGGCATGGCCGCAGCAGCTGTAATCCTCGCCGTGCGCACGGCAAAAAAGACGTACGGCCGCGCCGCGCCCCTATAGACCTGTCTGGCGCGTTTCCCGCTTCTGACGCCTCTCTCGCGAGCCTTCTGCCCAAGGTAGGTGGACTGTCAGGGCGTCGAGCCGCATACCGAGACTGCAGAATATCTTTGATCCTTATCAGGTTAAAACTTAGGGCGAGCCCTGATTAATTAGCGGAAACGGTGCTGTTCACGTTTCCCGGCACGCTGGTTTGTCTACCCTG
>CAZDYZ010000811.1:0-6734 GCA_964509525.1 uncultured Acidobacteriaceae bacterium | reverse complement strand
CACAGCCTGAAACATAACGCCGCCAATTCCCATCATGATCGAACCCTCGATCTGGTTTCTCAGACCGTTTGGATTAATCACTGCCCCGCACTCGAAGGCCTCGATGATGCGAACAATTCGTACTTGCTTCGCCGGACCAAGTTCAACTTCGGCAATCGTAGCAACGTGCCCACCCTTTTCAAATCCGCCGGCGATACCAAAACCGCGGTCCGCAGAGGACTTTTGCTTGCCCCAAGCGGCTTTCTCGGCAACAGCTTCAAAGACGGTGCGAAGTCGGTCGTCTCTGGTGTTCTTCAGGCGGAATTGCAATGCGTCCATGTGGATTGCGTGCGCCACCTCGTCCATGTGGGACTCGCGAGCGAAGTGATTGGCGGTTGCGGCAAGTCCACGATAGGAGCCCTGCCGCAAGGGCGGCTCGTCGACTGGGTGAAACTGGATGATCTTGTTCGCGATGTTATACGGGACGTCGATTGCCGAAGGTCCAGAATTATAGTTGTGACATTCCCACGCTGTGATTGTTCCGTCATGCAGGGCCCCGCTCGTAATATCGATCACTCCGGCGGGACGGAAATATGCCCACGTAAACTCTTCTTCGCGTGTCCACACGACCTTAACTGGCTTCCCGGTAGCCTTGGCAAGGCGAGCTGCTTCTACAGCGGCTTCGCCCGTGTGCTTGCCACCATATGCTGATCCGGTATCTGGCATTAGTACTTGGACGTTCTGCGGTGAAATGCGGAACGCGGCAGCGAGTTCGTCGCGTACCGCAAATGGTCTCTGCGTACCGGTCCACACCTTTAGCTTATCGCCTTGCCACTCTGCGACGGCCGCCCGCGGTTCCAGAGGAGCGTGCTGGATGTAGGCGACTGTGTAGGTCTGAGAAATCCTAATTTCGGCCTCATCCATCCCGAGAACTGTGGAGCCAGAGATATCGGCGGGCTCGCTCTGCCGATTGCCGGCAGTTGCTTTGAGGTGCGAGAACAGCTCAGGGTCGGAGATTTGCGACGGCACCTTCCATTGTGCCCTCAATGCGCCCAGCGCCCGCTCCGCCGACCAAACATCGGGTGCGGCTACTCCGACGAAATTCCCGTCACGGACTAGCGTGACGTTGGTAAGCTTCCTGGCCGCTGAATCGTCAAGTCGTATGAGCGTCGCGTTAAGTCCCGCGGGGCGCAGTATCTTTCCGTAAAGCATGCCTGGGAGATTGATGTCGGACACGTACTGATGCTTGCCCGTCACGAAGGCCAAGCCATCAACCTTGAGAATTGGTCGGCCTGCGATCTTCCATTGTGACGGGGGGACAAGTGGAGGATCGGCGTCGATCACTTTCACCAGCTTCTGCCCGTTTGTCAGCTCACCGTAGCTGCGCGATCGCTTGGTCTTCGGATCTGTAATCTTGCGGTCCGCCGCCGTCAGCGTGGACGAATCCATCTGCCAGTCGTGCGCGGCCATACTGAGCAACAGGTCGCGGGCAGCGACGGCCATTGTGCGCAACAGCGGGCCCATTGTCGGCGTGGTACGGCTGCCGAAGGTGCCCGCATCCCACGGCACCCGGTTTGTATCGCCCATGATTAAGGATATCGATTCGACAGGAACCCTCAGCTCTTCAGCTACCTGCTGTGCAAGTGAAGTACGGATGTTCTGGCCAACTTCGACTTTGCCTGTGAGGACGGTGATGTGCCCGTCTTCTGCGATGTACAGCCATGCGGAAATGTCCTTGGGCAGTTCGTGGGTGCTGTGCGTTCGGCCTGACTCTTGCGCGATAGATTTCACTCTACATGCACAAATCAGAACACCATTCCCAAAGAGCTTGAGAAAGTCCCGGCGGTCCAACCCAAAATGATGGAGACCGTCGTGCACGACATGGTGCCTTATCTCAACTTCGAGCTGTGAATCGGTGCACGAACTCATGGTGTCACTTGATTTTCTGTGCAGTTTGTGCCGCATCGCGCACGGCAGCCATGATTCGCGGGTAGGTCGCCGCAACGGCAGATGTTGCCGTTCATCGCGCGTACAATCTCTTTGTCGCTAGGATTCTTGTTGTTGCTGATCAGCGCGACTGCAGAAAGAATCATGCCAGGAACACAATAGCCACACTGGAACGCTTCTTCCCGCAGGAAGGCTTCCTGCACGGTATGCAAGGTACCGTTGTTTGCCAGGCCTTCGATGGTCACGACTGTCTTGCCGGCCGCAACAGACAAGGGCGTGAGGCAAGACCTTACCGGCTTTCCTCCAACTAGGACTGTACAGGCTCCGCACTGTCCTTCACCACAGCCATACTTGGTTCCGGTCAACTGCAGATAATCGCGCAATACCCCAAGGAGAGGCTGTTCTGGAGAAGCAGTTACGCGACGTTCCTCACCGTTCACCATAAGAAGAACGGGCTTCATCTCATTTCCATCCAATCGGATTCCCAGATTATAGAGCGGCTGGGATCGTCGAGAAGCAAATATGCTAAAGCCAGATATGTCCGGTCGATCACCCTGATGCGCTTTCTTGACAGTTGGACTGCGCCAGAGGCTGGATTGCATCGGTTTTCTGGCAGCGAGACGAAGTTCACCGGCGTCTGTGTCGCACCTTGCTGGTGTCGGCAAACCAGGTGACCCACACCCCTCCTGAATTGTTGGGACGACTTGGAATATCAGGTACTCTTGGGTGCAATTAGGCCTGAAGTTAGCGGCGGCGGGATCGTGTTCTGAATGCTCGCCATTGCTATTTTCCCGGTTTCACAGGCCTCGCCTCGTCGAGGGGGTCGTTGAACGTCTTAAGAAGAAACCGGTTGTCATGTTTCTGATACCGTCATTTACTATGGTTCGTTCCCCGCTGCGGTGTTTGCCAGCTTGTGGGAGGCTACCATGAAATTGCGCACCAGCGCGCTTGCGTTTCTGTTTGCATCACTGCTCACGCCCGCGGCGCCTCAGATCCAATCAGCCAAAGCGCCTCCCCAAGACACCTCTCCCGCCGAACTTGTCGATCGCGTGGGAAACACCGGATTCGTCCAGATTCACGCTGAAAGCTTTCGGGTATTGACTTCACAAGAGAAGGAGCTGGCGTACTGGCTTACGCAGGCAGCCATTGCGATCGACCCAATCATTTACGACCAGCTTTCCTGGTTCGGACTTCGCCAAAAGCGGATATTGGAAGAAATCGTCTCACATCCGCAAGGAATCGATCCGGTAACGATGACGAAGATTAGCGATTATGCCAAGCTCTTCTGGGGCAATCGTGGCAATCACAATGCTCTCACCGCGCAGAAGTTTCTGCCTGAGTTTGGATTTGACGAATTGCAGAAAGCCGCGTTGCAGGCACAGAAGAATGGTGCGTTCCGATCGCGCTACGCCGATCTTCCGGCACTCACGGGTGTCGGCGTGCTTTCCAAGGAACTCGGCGACTTGAAGGCATCTCTTTTCGATCCGGACTTCCAGCCGATGACGACCGCCAAGAGTCCACAGGGTGGGAAAGATCTTGTGCAGTCGAGCGCGAACACTTTTTACGGACCGGGCGTTACCCTGGCCGATCTGAAGGATTTCAAGGCGAAACACCCGCTGAACTCACGGGTCGTGAAGCAAGCCGACGGTACGCTGAAGGAAGAGGTCTATCGGGCGGGCACACCGGACGGTTCTGTGCCTCCAGGACTCTATGCGCTTTTCCTGAAGCGTGCAAACGAGTATCTGGCGAAGGCACAGGCGGTGGCTGATCCGCATCAAGCTGCCGTCATCGGGGCGCTTATTCGCTATTATCAAACGGGTGAGTACGATGACTTGATCAAGTTCGATACGCTGTGGGTACAGAACAACGCAAAGGTCGATTTTGCCAACAATTTCATCGAGATCTATCATGACGCGAACGGCATGAAAGCCAGCTCGCAGGCGTTCGTCAGCGTGACCGACGAAACACTTACCGCAAAGATGGAGAAGCTCGCGCAGAACGCCGAGTACTTCGAACAGAAGGCCCCGTGGGATGCGAAGTACAAGAAGGCGGCATTCATGCCTCCGACGGTGAAGGCGATAGAGACAATAGTCGAAACCGGCGACTTCGACGTGACCACCATCGGAGACAACCTGCCGAACGAGAACCAGATTCACGAAAAGTACGGAACTAAAAACTTCCTGTTTATTGGAAGCAGCCGCGCTTTAACCACTGCAGCTGGCCACAAATCGATCAAAGAATTTGCGCCCAACCAGACTGTGATTGAGCGCGACATCAAATATGGCCGGCAGGCCAGCGAGCTCATGACCGCATTACACGAAGTGATAGGTCATGGTTCCGGCAAGCTGAGCGAGCGGCTGAAGAGCGGAGCGGAGCCGTATTTGAAAGAATATTTCTCGACGTTGGAAGAGGCGCGCGCTGATCTCTCGGCACTATGGAATGTCTGGGACCCGGAACTGACACAACTAGGGCTGATCGAAGGTGAGCAGGACGAAGTCGCGAAGGCGATGTATGACTCCGCAGCGCTGGTAGCTCTGACGCAATTGCGCAGGATTCCTCGCGGCGACACGATCGAAGAAGATCATGAGCGCGACCGGGCACTCATCGCCAACTACATCATGGACACAACTGGCAGCATTCACATGTTCGAGCGGGATGGCAAGACGTACACCGAAGTTGCCGACTACCAGAGGATGAAGCAAGGGGTGGGCACGCTTTTAACCGAGTTGATGCGCATCAAGGCTGAAGGCGACTACGAAGCCATAAAAGCTATGGTCGACAAGTACGGCGTACATTTTAGTCCGAAACTTCGCGATCAGGTTCTACGACGCTACGAGGCCTTGCACATCCCGACCTACTGGGTTGGTGTGAATGCACAACTTAATGCAAGAATGGCTAACGGGAAGGTGCAGAGTGTGGACATGATCTACCCGCGAAGCGCGGTGCATCAGTACCTCTACTACGGCTCGATGTATGGGGACGATGTAAAGGTCCCAACAGGTGGCGCGTTCACGAAAGATTGAGCGCAATCAGGAGCAAACGTGTTGCGCATCAATGAGAGCTTGACTAATGATACCCCGTTTTTCCTCAAGACCGATGGGCCAATTCATCTTGAAATTCTTGCCATGCCAGGGGAAGAGTACTGCCGGCGAACGATGGAGGGCGCTTCTTTCCAGTTGAAGAGGTGAGACCACACAGCACAAGCGACAGCCGCACGCCACACTCGTCAATCGGAAAGCCGGATCTTGAGATCCTGACGGTTTTCTCTGGTCTGTCGGCAGCGAAAGACGTTGTTTTGCGCTGGCAACCGTTTCGCAAAAAACCCTGAGGCGAAGACAAGGACGAAGTTGGCTGCGGAATGCGCCTCCTATGTTGCGGAATATGAGGAGCGAAGTTCGTTATGGTCGTAACCGAGGCGACCTTGTCCTTCATATACTTCAGAGAATTGTCATGATGTTACCGGTCATAGGATCGACGCCCTGCAGTAGCTATTCTTTCGGGGTGTCCACTTCTCGTGAAAGTCATTCAACATGTTGATCACGAGTAGGGTTGGTCGTAGTGAAAGTTAGCGCATCTGCCCATCTTCTTTAACGCCTTACGGTCGATGGCAAACTGTCGGCATATTGCTGATTTGAAACGCTACAAATTGCGATGAACTTCGTGGAAAAGAAAGAGCCCCTGGCGTTGGCCAGCCAAATTGCCGATCATTTAAGCGAAGCGCATGCGGTTGAAGCAATCGTCCTTTCGGGATCGCGAACCTCAGGCTTTGATGATGATAGTTCCGACATCGATGTCTACGTATACACGCACGACTCGATTTCTCTGGAAACGCGGGCGCAAGTCGCTGCGGGTGCCAGGCGAGCCGAAATCGGAAATAACTTCTGGGAGCCGGGCGATGAATGGGTCGATTCAGACACAGGTATCTCAGTGGACGTGATGTTCCGTGATGTCCATTGGATTGAAGATCAACTCGACCGGATATTGAAGTACCACCAAGCCTCGATCGGCTACTCCACCTGCTTCTGGTACAACGTGTTGCACTCCGAACCGCTATTCGATAGGGCTGGTTGGTTTCAAGAACTTCTCAAGCGCGCTGAGCAGCCTTACCCAGTTGCGCTTAGGTCAGCCATCATTGCGAAAAACCATCCCATCTTAAGACACAACCAATCATCCTATCTCCACCAGATGGAAGTGGCGATTAATAGAAACGATTTCGTGAGCCTGAATCATCGGAGTAGTGCTTTGCTGATCAGCTACTTCGACATTCTCTTCGCCCTTAACAGTGTTCCCCATCCCGGCGAAAAACGGCTTCTGCAGGCCGCAACCAGGCTTTGTACCACAATCCCCTCGAAAATGCCGCAACAGTTGACAGAGTTGCTGGAATCCCTCCCAGCGATGAACACTTCCGTGATAACGAAGGCAAACATCTTGATAGACGGTTTGGACGAACTACTTAAGAGGTACGGTTTGATCTAAGAGGTGTTCCGGCATCGGTTGCCAATTGGAGAGACGTCCTCGCCCTTTGCGTTCAGCGCGGGGCAAGCTTTTCTGAGTCATAGCCTGAAGGACATTGGCTGGGCGGTCTCTCGTCTGCTAGGGAAGCTCTGAATAAGCACAGCTTTCGGTGTGCCATGTCGTAAACCTATCGACTCAGATGTTCATTGTTAGCGATTTGGGTCTCAGCTGTTGTCTGAAAGCCGCCCAAGTATCGTTAAAAGGCGCGCTGGGAACTTATACCGTCACCAGGCGGAACAGTTTCTTGCGACTGATAAATAGGTTCACCAGGGCGCAGGTGGCAAACAGCCGGT
>CAZDYZ010000810.1:0-3619 GCA_964509525.1 uncultured Acidobacteriaceae bacterium | reverse complement strand
TGCCCAAATGTGCCAGTTAGGGCCAGTTTGTCCAGATTTAACCGCTTGAGAACAAGAAGGAAACAAGGTAGGCAGGTGAATTAGGAAACCGCTGCTCTATCCATCTGAGCTACAGGGCCTCACTAAATATATACTACAATGTCATATACTACATTGTAGGATATTAACTAAGAATATGTCGGTTTTACTACTATCCTACACTGTCTGATGCTGTTTAAAAAATCTTACCAAAAAACCTAAGAGGCTCTTATCCCCAACACAGCATTATTATCCATCCGCAGACGGTTGTTTGTAAACTATCGCCCTAGCTCCTTAGTTGGCAGGTTGAGCCACAAGAACCAGTTGTTTTTTTTATTATACTGCCACCCAGTATAGTGCGGGCGGGCGGGCGGGCGGGCGCGCGCACACACACACACACATAGCACTGCAGCAGAAAGCGACCGTTACCTACCAGTGCTTTCCAATCCAAGAGTATTGCCAAGCGACCTGTAGATTTTGGTAGTTGCCGCCAAAACGAATGTACGTCCCGTTACTGTACGAGAGCTTGATCGACTGATGCTTCGTATAAGGCAGAGAGAAGGTTCCTCCAATTCGGGAACCTGTCTGCTTCGTGTCAAGGTTGCGTATTCCATTTAGTGCGGTGATCCCGCCCCACCAGAAGTTGCCGTCAAGGGATGCCCAGCCCCGAAACTTGTATCCAAGAAGATTGTTGAAATCGTAGCTGAAGTGGCCCTCCAGGCTTCCGATCGGAGCTTCTGTTTGCGGCTTAGGGATCGGAATGTCGAAGTACGATGAATTGGTGGTATAAAACCACACTCCCGCATAAGCGTCGAGGACCCAATTACCCCAGCGTTCGGAGTATCCGAACTCTGGCTTGAAAGCCCAGCGATTAATTCCCCAGTTGACGAGTTTGGTCGGGTCGTATTGTCCTGTGGGAGCTACCACTTTTACGCTCGCACCGAGGATCGTTTTCTGCTTCCATTTCGCAAACTGCTGGAAAGGCATGGCAGGACCTCCGAGCAGATTGACCGAGAATCGGGCGGAAAAATCGAGCAGCCCTGAGCGGTAGATCGATCTATTTTTTCCCAGAACGTCCCCGCTAAACGTTCCGACTGCATACGGCAACGACGCTGTGACATTTGCGGAACGTCCGAAGAAATTCAGCGAATGGTAATAGCTGAATACTGGGACGTTGTAGACTCCCGTAGCGCCCGTTATAGGAACAGCGCCATTGAAATTCAGACCGCCATCGTACCAGGACCAAGTGAGCGTGATTGCGTTTGAATGTAGCGGCGTAATCACGTATGCTCTCGGGGCCAGGTCTTGCGCCAACAGAGGCGTGACCCCAACAACCAGAAGCGTTAATAGCAGCGAGTCACGACGCATTAGCTCACCGTCAGCTCCATTTGCCCTGATCTCGCTGGGAGGGATGGCGGGCGCGCTCAATCCTCAGCCAAGCATTTACATCGCCTTCCGGTAATTCGAATTCTGCTCGTTCACTTAACGAAGCTCTTGATCACAAGGCTCATGGCGCCATGTCCCGGGTGTAATGAAAGATTTCCCCTGCTGCTTGGCTTGCATCAAACGATCGGGATCGGGGGTGGTGTACTGCTTGGCGAGCGCGCCGATCTGCTCACCGTACTGCTCGTATTCCTCCGTCTTTTTCTCGATGACGTGCTGTTTCACACGTCCCTCGCGTCCCCCGCCCGACGAAGCCTTCTAATCGTTGACCAGGTTTTTCTGTTGTTGCCCGTTCACCATCGTCGCTCGCGTCGTTTAGATACGAATTCACCTGAATGCTTACAGGCGCTTTCGTTTGTTCGCTGATGGTCAGCGTTATTTGGTCATTCGGGTGTCTTGGGGCAGCCTGTGCGAGCTGTCCGCCGGTTGTTGCTAGCGCATTGCTACTTGTTGTCCGATGCGCTCATAGCGGCTTCCTTCAACTTCTGGATGTCGGCCGGAGTCAGCTTCGGCGGTTCCAGCTTGTAAGTCAGCTTGATGAGCTTTCCGTTGAAGGTGAACGGAGTATGGTAGTCCTGATCGTCAACAGGAGTACCCGTGTCGCTACCAATGTCGAAGGTTTCGTCCCACTGCAGGATTAGCGGAACGGTCTTCTCCATTGTCTGGGTGGCGACCACCTTGCCATCCACTTTCAGCACGCCAGTTCCCGGACGCCCAAGGCCGCTCATATTGTTGAAGGCCAAGGTCGCGAAGCCAAGGCCGTCGTAATTGAAGTCGTACTCTAACGTGTGCCGACCGGGAGTGAGTTTCTCCGAGCTTTGCCACTTCACGCGCTTGAGGTCGAGCAGGTCCCAGGTAAAGGTGGGCTTGCCTTTCAGGACGTAGAAACCGTAGCCACCAAAACGTCCGCCCTGAGTGACGATCATTCCGTCGCCGCCCCCAGCGGGCACCTCTACATCCGCAGTGATGGTGTAAGAGGTGTTCAGCAGGCTGGGAGCGGCGGAGTACGGAATGCCGATTAGCGGCGCGGTGTAAGTGAACTCCGTCCGTCCGGCTGTAAGGTTCGGACGGGGAGCCACCAGGCGGGTTGCCACGGATGCATCCAGCGGGAACACCTGGTACTTCTGCATCTCGGTCTGCAGCACGCCCTGCAACTCCTTCAGCTTCGCAGGATTGGACGCCGCAAGGTCGTTGTTCTCGCTCCAGTCCTTGCTGATGTCGTATAGCTCCCACTTGTACGCGGTCTCGGGGTCAGTGACCGCGGGGCCGACGATAATCCACGGCGGACGCAGCGGCGTAGTCGCCGCTACCCAGTCGTTATGATAGATAGCGCGCACACCCATCATTTCGAAGTACTGAGTGTTGTGACGGGTTGGTGCCTTGGCATTGGCCTTATCGAATGTGTAGGCGAGGCTGACGCCCTCGATGGGCTTCTGGGTAATGCCATCCACGACCTCTGGAGCAGGGATGCCGCATACGTCGAGTATGGTTGGTACGATATCAATTACATGACTGAACTGCCAGCGAATGCCGCCCTTGTCGGTGATGCGACCCGGCCATGCGACAGCCATGCCCTGCTTCGTACCACCGTAGTGCGAGGCGATTTGCTTGGTCCACTTGAAAGGTGTGTCGAAAGCCCAGGTCCAGGCCACTGACATGTGCGGGTATGTACGGTCCGACCCCCACGCGTCATAGAAATACTTGAGCTGGTCGGCGACGGGAACATCGACGCCGTTGAAGGCCATGACCTCGCTCGGCGTGCCGTGCGGAGTACCCTCGGCACTGGATCCGTTGTCGCCGCTGATGTACATGATGAGCGTGTTGTCGAGCTGGCCCATGTCTTCAACTTGCTGGATCACGCGGCCGATTTCATGGTCGGTGTACATGAGGTAAGCCGCATAGACCTCAGCTTGGCGGATGTACAGCTTCTTCTCGTCCTCGTTCAGCGTGCTCCACTCCGGCAGCAAATCCTTCGGCCAAGGCGTCAATTGCGTGTCGGGCGGAATGACGCCCAGCTTCTTCTGGTTGGCAATGATGGTGTCGCGCAGAGCATTCCAGCCGTTGTCGAACAGGTGGAGGTTGTGCGCCTTTTCGATCCATTCTGGCGTGGGATGATGAGGTGCATGCGTGCCGCCGGGAACGAAGTAGAGGAAGAACT
>CAZDYZ010000809.1:0-3192 GCA_964509525.1 uncultured Acidobacteriaceae bacterium | reverse complement strand
TGCGGGAATGTGCGTGGCCTCGATCGGAACGGATACAGCTGGATCCATTCGCTGTCCGGCGGCGCTGTGCGGGATCATCGGACATCGTCCTAGTGCGGGGATTTTGAGCGCCAGGGGAATAATCCCCCTGGCTCGCTCTTTCGATACTGCGGGGCCGATGACGCGCACGGTGTCCGATACCGCAATTCTGTTGCATGTCCTGGCAGGATCGTCCTATACGGCAGAGCTGGGCAACAGTGTCGCCGATCTGAAAATCGGGGTCGCCCGGAAGCTCTTCTGGGACGACCTGCAGTCCGATGTACGGGCTTGCCTTGACGAAGCGCTGGTCGTCATCACAAACATGGTGGCCGACGTTCGTGAGGTGCAACTTGAAGTTGCACCTCGCCGCACCGTCTTCGACGCGGAGATCTACGAGTACCACGAGGCGATGGTCGCCACAACCCCTGAACTCTACGATCCGCACACCCTGGCTCGAATCCAGAAATGCGCCGGAATCAGCGCGACGGATTACATCCGGGCTCAGCGAGACGTGGACGTCCAGAGGCACGCAGCGGAATCCGTTTTCGGGCAAGTGGACCTGGTGATTACACCAACCGTGCCGGTAGCTGCGCCCAGGCTCTCGGAGTTGCTGCCACTGACAGAGCCCGATCTGCGGGACTTCGAGACAAAGTACCTGTTGCGCAATACTGCTCCCTTCAGCCTGCTCTACTGGCCCAGCGTGTCGGTGCCCTGTGGATTTAGCCGCGAAGGGCTGCCCGTGGGCCTGCAGATCTCCGGCAAACCGGGGGCGGACGCTACTGTGCTCCAGCTCGCGCACAACTACGAAACCGTAACCCAGTGGCACAAACACGCTCCGCGATCGCCGGAGCTCGTCAGTTGAAACCGACAAACACCGGCTCGGGCAACAACTGTATACCGAAGGTATCGTAGACACGCCGCTGAATCTCATCTTTGAGGGCAACAATCTCGGCCGCGGTGGCACCACCGCGATTGATGATCGCCAGGGCATGCTTGCGCGAGATACCGGCTGCGCCCCTGACATAGCCTTTCACGAAGCCAGAGTGTTCTACCAGCCAGGCTGCCGGCAGTTTGCGAAAGCCATCTCCGGCCGGATAACTCGGCAGTTGCAGGCGTTGGGATTCGAGACGGGTGGCAAGTTCCTCGAACATTGATTGCGGCACCACCGGGTTTTTGAAGAAGGAGCCGGCGCTACGGGCATCCTCGTCGCCGGGCACGATCAGCATGGCTTTGCGATGACGGATTTCCCGTACTGCCTCTCGTATCTCCGCCACCGTCGGCTCGCCGGCATGCCGGGCAAAGAATTCCTGCAGCTCGGCGTAGCGAATGCCTGGCGGTGGGCCCCTCCGCAACGCGAATGAGACCTCCAGAACGATGTAGCGGTTGCACTCGGTTGTGTTGAAGATGCTGGAGCGATAGGCAAAGCTGCACGCAGCGTTGGGCAGCACTCTGGTTTTCAGGGAGAAGAGATCGAGAGCCTTTACCTCTTGAATGGTTTCCGACACCTCCTGGCCATAGGCACCGACGTTCTGCACCGGCGTGCCACCGACGGTACCCGGAATCCCGCTCAGACTTGCCAGTCCTGTACAGCCTGCTCCCACGGTTTGCGCCACCAGGCTGTCCCAATCCACCCCCGCACCAGCAGTCACGAGGACGACTCCGTGCGGTGCAGCCGAGTGGCAAGAGTGGGTGATAGCAATCTTGAGTACCAGTCCGGAAAAGCCTGTATCAGCAACGACGAGGTTGCTGCCACCGCCCAGAACGAACAACCCTAACTCCCGCGAGCGAGCGAACTCGACCGCGTTGATGACCTCAGTTTCGCTGTGTGCCTCGACGAAGTAGCGCGCCGGCCCTCCTACGCCAAGAGTGGTGAGTGGAGCCAGGGGAACATTTTCCTGGATCAGCAGCTTCACTTCGCACTCACCTGGAACGCCTTGATCACAATGTCGTTCGGCTGATTGCCCACCGGGATCAGCGTTACCAGGGCACGGTCGGCGCTGATCTTGGAATTGTCACTGGTCTTGACCGTACGCACCACAGCCACGTCTCCCGAACGGGAATCTACCACCAGCAGGTGCTCCTCATCTGGGGTTAGCGCCAGCGCATCGGGATGGCTACCCACCTGCACAGCGCCGATCACACGGCCTTCGTCGATGGCATAAACGCTGACCGTGTCCGACCCGAAGTTACTGACGTACAGCTGGGTGTTATCGGAGGACACGATCCCCCGCACCGGATTGTTGCCGATCAGGTAGGTGCCGGCGACCTCATTGTTGCCCGTCTCCACAATGGAGAAATTGTTCCCATTAAAGTTGCTGACAAACAGTTCGCCGCCATCAGGCTTGAGCGCCAACTGGATCGGCAGATTGCCGACGTCGAGAAGTGTCAGTAGCCGGTCGGATTTCAGATCGACGACTGCCAGCTGGTTCGATCCAGGACAGGCCACGAACGCCTTGCTCGAATCTGGCAGGATGACAAGATCCTGAGGTTGCTGGCAAATCGCTATCGTACTCCGCAGGGCAAGCTTTTCCGCATCGAGAACCGAGACTGTGTTGTCTGCGCGATTGCTGACGACTACCAGCTTCCCATCCGGCGAAACTTTCGCCAGACCGGGTGCCCCACCGACACGAATGGTCGCGATCACCAGGCGTTGGGCAAGATCGAGGACAGAAACATTGGCCGAACCCGAGTTGGCAACGTACGCCCGCTTTCCATCACGCGAAACCGAGACGAAGTACGGTGCGCGATGAACGCCGATCGTAGCAACAACTTCATTACGTTCGGCATTAATGACGCTGATGTTGTTGGAGTCGGCGTTGGCGACGTAGATTTCGTTGCGAGCCACATTGGCAGCCGCACCGGTGGGACCCGTGCCCACTACGATCGTCTTCACATTCTTAAGCTGCAGCAGGTCGATAACGCTCACTGAACTGCTCTTGCCATTGGTAACGTAGGCGTATTCGTGGTAGCCGGGATCGATACTCTTGCGGGGATAGCACGCGGTCGGGCCTACGGCGAGCACAGAAAGCAGCAGGGCGAAGATGTTCCCGGGACCGGACTTGGGCATCAGCGCGCGGCGCCCGATGCGGCGTCCACTGTGACCGGGCTCAGGGGGCGAGCCGAGGGATTGGTGACAGGGTCGGCAACGGTGCGCTTCAACACCTTGGCAATCTC
>CAZDYZ010000808.1:0-2630 GCA_964509525.1 uncultured Acidobacteriaceae bacterium | reverse complement strand
GGCATCTTCCAGGCCACCAACATTCAGGCCAAGTGCGCTTCCAAGTACGCTCCCAAGCAACCTGGGCAAGCGGGAGCAACGCCCTCGGCTGAGGGGAGTGCTCAGAAAGCAGCGCTATGAGGGGAGCGCATCCTGGCAAGCAGGATCAATAGTCCACCGCAAAAAGCGGACATCACAGAACCGCATCCCATGACAGGCAACAGCGATCCTTCCACTACGCCTGTCATTGTCCTGGAAAATCTGGTGAAATTTTTTGGTCGCTTCGGCGCCATTCGAGGCATCTCTGCAAGCTTCGCGCCGGGTCGGCTCTACGTCGTAATCGGCGACAACGGCGCGGGCAAGAGCACGCTGCTGCGGATCATTGCTGGTCTGGTGGAACCCAGCCAAGGCACTCTCACTGTGCTCGGGGCCCACAAAGTACGCGATGTGGCCGGAAGGCTAGGATACATGGGACACGCTCCCTTGCTCTATGACGAGTTAAGCGGCATGGAAAACCTGCGTTACTTTGCCGGGTTGTACGGCCTGCATCTCGATCGGGTCTGCGAGAACGCCATGCAGATGGTTGGACTCGATCCGGGTTTGTCGCGGCGCGTTGGGCAATATTCGCAAGGGATGCGGCAGCGTCTGTCGTTAGCCCGCGCTGTCCTGCACGATCCGGAGCTGATCCTGCTGGATGAGCCCTTCTCCAATGTCGATGCTAGCTCGGCGCATGGGATGGCGGCGGTGCTGGGAGGTGTACGTGACAAAGGCAAGACAATCTTCGTGGTCACCCACCAGGCGGTGCTGTTGGAGGGTATCGCCGACGAGTTCGTTCACATGACTGCAGGCCGGATCGACGCTCGCGAAGCCCAGCCCCCTGTGCAGCTGTCACCAGCGGACTTCAAGGCAGAAACCAGACTATGAACACATTCGTAATGACCGGGGCGACCCTGTACAAGGATCTCCGCATGGAATGGCGGTCGAAGGACGCCATCAACTCCATGCTCTTCTTCGCGCTGCTTGTAGTAGTGATTTTCAGCTTCGCCTTCAACCCCACGGCGGAAGAGTCGCGGCGCATCGCAGGAGGACTGGTCTGGGTGGCGTTTTTGTTCGCCGCGGTTGTGGCTCTGAACCAAACCTGGGCACGCGAGCTACGCAATCAGGTGTTGGACGCTTATCGGGTTTCGCCGGCGCCGGCCAACGCACTGTTTCTGGCCAAAACGCTGGGGAACTTCTTTTTCGTTGTCGTGTTGGAAGCCCTGATGGCGCCCCTGTTTGTGGTGTTCTACCAGCTGCGCTCGGTCGGACCCTTGTGGCAACTGATCGTGGTAGCACTGCTTGGCACCTGGGCTCTGGTGGTGAATGGAACCTTCTTCGCGGCCCTTTCCATCCGTACCCGCAGCCGGGAGATCATGCTACCCCTCATCCTGTTTCCGATCTCGATTCCGGCGCTGCTGGGCATGGTGGATGCAACCACGTCCATTCTGACGGGAGAGGCCTCGCCCGACTTCTGGATCAAGCTGCTGGCGGTGTACGATGTCGTATTTACTTCTGTTTGTCTTCTACTTTTCGAAAGTGTGTTAAACGCGGAATGAGAGCTATTTTTATCCCTTTTGTCATCGTTACTGTCGGGCTGCTTGCATTCAGCACCTACCAGGCGTTGTTCGTTGCTCCTACCGAGCAAACTATGGGTGAGGTTCAACGAATCTTCTATTATCACGTTCCCTCGGCTTGGACGGCTGGTGTCTGTTTCTTCGTCAACTTTCTTGCATCCGTAACCTACTTATGGAGACGCTCGGCGGCAAGCGATGCTCTGGCAGCAGCTGCCGCCGAGGTGGGAGTGATGTTCTGCACTATTGTTCTGATTACAGGTCCTATTTGGGCGCGGCCTGTGTGGGGTATTTGGTGGACCTGGGATGCGCGGCTCACCACCACCCTCGTGCTGTGGTTGATCTATGTAAGTTACCTTGTCCTGCGGCGCTTCTCCTCGGGCGGACAGACGCAAGTGCTGGCGGCGGCGTTGGCCATCTTCGGCTTCGTGGACGTGCCGATCGTCTACATGTCGATCCGCTGGTTCCGCACCCAGCATCCTTCACCCGTAATGGGCGGCGGCGAAAACTCGGGCCTCGATCCGGCCATGCTGCACGTTTTCTTCTGGAACCTGCTTGCGTTCACCTGCCTGGGAATTGTTCTTATGGTGCTGCGTTATCGCCTGCAGATGTTGCAAGAGAAGGTGGAAGCTGCACACGCAGCCGCAGCTTTGCAGGGAAGCGCACAATGACTGGCCCCGTGGCGTTGAAAGCCGCCTACCTGTCCACCTGGGTGATTCTGCTGGGCTATCTCGGTTCCCTGCTGCAGCGGTTCCGACATACTCAGGAAGAAATGAAGGACCTCAAGCGGTCGTCATAACGCGCGGCGGGAACACGTTTGAAATCCCTTCGCCTCGGAGACGCGCTGTCATGACACGACAGTTGTGATTACCTTCCAGCTTCTGGTCGGGTGGATTTAGGTTGAAAGAAGACGTCCCCACGCCCGGTTGTGATTTTCAGGTTGTACGGCGCCACGACTGGCTAGCTTAAGCTGCGATCTTTGATTTTCTGCACTGGGCCCATCCAGGCGCTGGATCCACCCATACTTATGCAGGGTGCGGA
>CAZDYZ010000807.1:0-3799 GCA_964509525.1 uncultured Acidobacteriaceae bacterium | reverse complement strand
CCCTAAGGTGAGCTCGCAAGAAATGGCGGATATCCTCGCTTTCCTGTACCAAGCGAGCAGCATTGATCGTCCCGGTGTCCCAGCAGCAGGCCAGCGAGTGTTTGCCGATAAGGGCTGCATCCGCTGCCATTCAGTGGGCGGGATGGGCGGAAAATCAGCGCCCGAGCTATCCGCGATCGCCGCCCAAGGTAGCGCCAGTGACTGGACGAGCGCCATGCTGAACCACGCCGGATCGATGGTCGCACCGATCACGAGCACTATAGGGCAATGGCCCCAGTTCTCCGGCGACGAGATGAATGATCTGATTGCATATGTGGGTCGCAACTCTCCTCGACAAGGGAGCCATTCCCACGAAATACCAGGCGATGCGGAGCGGGGTTGGAGCGTGTTTCAGAACAGATGCATAGGGTGCCATTCCGTACGTGGGCACGGCGGCATCCTAGGGCCGGAACTGGGACCGGATCACGATCTTCCTCTCACGACAGCGAAGTTTGGCAGCGTTCTGTGGAACCACGAGCCTGCAATGCTCCGCCAGAGCCGTGCAAGCGTTGTATCTCCTCCCCAGCTTCAGGGCAACGAGATGGCGGACTTGGTATCGTTTCTGGCCAGCCTAAGGTATTTCGAGCCTTCTGGCTCTCCGCTAGTCGGCGAACGCATCTTTTCCGAACGTGGCTGTGCTACTTGTCACGGACAGATGGCGGAAGGCACGCAAAACGGACCCGGTCTCAGGTCAGACGTAGAAGCGTTCACAACCGCATCGTTCGCTGCTGCCCTTTGGCGGCACGGACCTCGCATGTTTGCTCGAGTAGAAGAATTGGGTATGCCCTGGCCAGCCCTGGAGCCCACCGACATCGGCGATCTAGTGAGCTTCCTTAACGCACCTGTGCGGCCGAAGTAGGACGTTTGAAAAACTGCAGGGCAACATTCGCGGGTGCGGGGAAAACTTATTGCCACTGGGTTCTTCGGCTTACTGAGGCTTCCGGATGCGTGACTACAAATGTATCCGGCCCGGAGAGAATCTAGACTTTCGCGACGACCAGCTACTCACGAGGCGTTTTCCGCTGAGGCGAACGGCCGGAGGGTAATCGCGACTTGAACGTGGACTTGCTCGAATTGCCTGCGGTCAACTGACGGCGCCGGTTGCCCAGAGCTGACTTGATGAACCTCACCTCGTACCCCAGGATATCCGTGGCTTCACGACAGAGGTCAGGGCGCTCGTGCATCAGCTTCAGGAAATCTTCGCGCAGCACATGTATTACCTCAGACCTGGCCTGGGTTATCGCGGTCAGGCTGTACGGTCGGCTGCCAAATGTGGACGGCAATCCCAGAAGTGACCCTGCGGCAAATACACGATCGAACTTGGGCAGTCCGGGAAGGCCCAAGCGCACCTTGCCCTTGCATACCAGAAAGACGCCGTCGTTTTCCGCTTGCTCCTCGAAAAGAACATGGGCGGAGGGAAAGCGCGTCCTGCAACCTGCCGCCTGCAGGACGCGGTTGAACTCACCGGAAACTTCAAGGATGCTGCGGTGCATAAGCGGCCGTTCTCTTGTCGCCTTTTATGCCAGAATTGCTCTCCCTATCTCAGTGACCCGAATCACAGCCAATTGTGGGTTCGGTGATGTGCACGGCGAATCCACGGATCGAGCCTGGAAAGTTAGACCTTCAGACTCTCCTTTAACTAGGGGCATAAGGCTTCCGCGCATCCCACCGAATGGTTAAGACTGCGGTCGACGGGCGTCCGTGATTCTAGGCTCCATTGGCTCCTTCCGCCGTGCAACGTGAACGGCTCAAGATGTGCACCGTAAGACTAGGTCAAAGTGTCACCAACCAGAGCGCTGGGTGATTGCAATCGCAGACCACAATGGGGAGTTGAAAGCTATTGACAACTACACAGAGTAACAGAAAGGCCGCAAAGTCTCGGACAGCTTGGATCCGCGGCCTTCTGGAGTTCCGTTGTGGACAGTCCGAATAACCTCGATCTGGAGCGAAGATTACTCGCAGATCTGAGATGGAACGTATCTGCGAATTCTGCTTTCTGGTTGGTTTGTGGAGACGGATTCGTTTCACTCGAAGACGCCGAGGACATGCACAGGGATGTTTGCGTGCTGAGACCAGAGTCTCCTGTACGCAACATGCTCTTATAGGAACCCGCAAGCGGAATGAGCGGCTTGACTATATGTAGATACCAGTTCCCGATGTCCGCTTCCGTGTTTTTGCCGTGCTCGCCACTAACTCCAGCCAATCGCAAATCGAGCAGTCCGTGTCAAGAGACGTTTACCTATGAGCATAACGCTGGGAACGCCAACAGTGCGTAGAGCATGGATACAACGGTCCGTGATTCTAGGCCCTTCGCAGCTCCTTCGTTCCTTCCTATCTTCCGGCAACGGAGATGGCTCCACATGTGAGCCTTCATCGCGCCAAGGTATCACCCGCCACAGCCCTCGGTGATTGCAATCACAGACCGCAGTTCCATATCGGGAGGATATTGAACACAATTCGGGGGTGGCAACGAACCCTCAGGTCTGAGATCCCCTAGACCGGCAGCCTTCCGGAGGTTTTGTGATGGACAGCTTAGACAACCGCGATCAGCAGCCAAGATTTACTCGCCGATCCGAGACGGAGAGCATCTGCATGTTCTGCTTTGGGACAGTACGCACAGATCGATACGTTCCGCTCGAAGACGTTGAAGATATCCATGCAGACGTTTGCCTCGTAAGGCCGGATTCTACTTGGGGCTACACTCTTTGAGGAACTCGCAAACCGGGTGAGCGACCTGTTTGTAGATGACAAGTCTCTTATTGTTCTCAACTGTCATTGTTTCTGGACATTAGAGATCCGCTCGGCGATGCCGAGTGTTTTCAAGACTTGCGGCGAGGCCTCTTCGATCGCCAATGGCTCATGACAAGCATTACAGTCTTGGGTAATGGTCTTGCCATCTCCGGCTGCGTGCGACCCATCATGACACCGGAAACATCCTGGAAAATCCATGTGGCCCAGGTTATTAGCATAAGTCCCGCAGTTGACCGGTATCGACTGCGAATCTGGGAGCGCACTTCATGGAGAATAGAAAAGCGGAGCCCGGCAGTGGAATCCTAAACTGCTTGCTCGCACTGATCAGGCTCTTGCGTCGGTCTGCCCAGCCGTCAACTTCTCGACCACGTTCCCGGCCGCCATTTCAGCCAGGTCCCGCGTTGGGGCATGTCCCGAAGCCAGCAGTTCATCCGGGTTTCCCACCGCGCATATCATCCAGTAACAGCGCCAGCCTCCGTAGAAACGCACAGACTCAAATGTCAGGACGTAAGAGCCGACCGCTACCGAACCGATACGGCGGGTGTCCTTGCGGTGTTGGGACCCGTTCTGGGGCATAGTGCGGCACCAATTGCCTTCATTCTGACAACAGCAAGGTACATTCTTCATCCCCACGAAGTTGTAGATCTTCTAGTGACTTCTCTGCTTCTATTTGTGGGTAGGACCGACGTTGCCGCAAGCTTCCTAGCCTGCACTTGGAGAGTCTGAATTCGGAGATTCGGAAAGCTCGCACAGGGGGCCGAAATGCTACTCGTCACACGGCTATCGGGTTCGGGGTGATTGTGGTCGTGCAGCACGCGTTTGGCTGGCGTTCGAATTTCAACCGCATCTTTAATAGTTTGGGTTCTGAGCGGTTACAAGAGTCGGAAGTGCGCTAATTGCCCCGCTTGCGCTTAATGGCCGTGTGACAACCACAGGGAGCTAGGTCAAGCTAATGAGTGATAGCCATCGCCGTCAGCGCTGCCTTGTTGCGGATCAGCACGGTCGAGCG
>CAZDYZ010000806.1:0-2786 GCA_964509525.1 uncultured Acidobacteriaceae bacterium | reverse complement strand
ACCTTTTGCCCGACCTCCAGGCTCTTGGAATCGCCCAGCACAGCCGGAACTAGATCGCGAGCCTGGATCTGCACGACGGCGAGGTCGTGCCCACGATCGCGTCCGATCACCACTGCCTTGTACGTTTTCTTGTTGTGCAAGGTTACCTCGACTTGAGCGGAGTCGCTAACCACGTGATAATTGGTGAGGACGTGACCTTCTTTGTCGATGATGAAACCTGACCCTTGACCCTCCTCCGGCACCGGTCCAAAGAAGAAGTCGTAGGCAACCGTCTTGGAAGTGATGTTGACTACCGACGGTATGACCTTGTGATACACCTCAACATTGTTCTGCTCGTCGGGATCTAGCTTCTCCGGGCCTGCGGCCTGCGTAAACTCGACATGGGCGGGACGCGATATCCAGTTCGTCGGCATCACGCTGCCGTTATGGGTGGTGAACCAATAGAAGGCTCCCGCGAGAATAAGACCGAGTACGAAAGGCCGGAAGAATCTCATAAGTACTGGTAATGCCCATCTTCCTTCTGGGGTTGCAAGAAGGGCAAACGCGCCCCATACGAAAAGTTTACCGAATCCGAGGCAGATCACGCATCTCGAGGCTGCCTCGATTCATGCTGAGAGCTCAGCTCTTCCCATATCCTGTCCACCTGCTGTTCCGTGTCTTCAAGCGAGCCTGAGTTGTCAATGACGTAGTCTGCGCGTCGCGCCTTTTCAGCGTCGCTAAATTGCGCTGCGCTTCGCCGTTTTACTTCAAATCGCGCGACATCGGAGGACACATTCATGCGCCGTGCATAGTGCTCGACCTTGCGGTCGAAGCTGCAGGTGACAACGATGACTTTGTCGAAGTCTTTGTCCGCTCCTGCTTCGATGAGCAGGGCCGCCTCGACGACCGCAATCGCTCTCGGATCCTGGTGCTCGAGTTCCGACATCCAGATATTCTGGTTCCGCACCACCTCCGGATGCACGATGGCATTCAACTCATCAACACGATCTGGGAAAACAATATCGGCCAGCTTGTAGCGATTGATCGTGCCGTCTCCATTCAGGATAGCGCGGCCGAACCGGCAGAGCACTTTGTCGTAGGTGACAGTGCCCGGCTTGTAAAGCTGGTGCGCGAGTTGGTCCGCTTGCAAAAAGTGTGCGCCGTGCCTGACCAGCATAGACGCGATCGTGGACTTGCCGCAGGCTACGCCGCCCGTAAGCCCTACGCGCAGCATGTCATCTCGCTTGGCATCGAGAAGTTGGAACGACGAAGAACTTGCATAGCAATGGCATCAAGCCGCAGGCAGTATATACGGTCGGGGCTGAGACTTGGCACGTCCGCAGCCACGGGTCACTCATTACCACAGCTGCACACTCTTCTTTGTGAGAAACGCCTGCTATGAAACACGATGTCAGACTCGGGGCGAGTAAGTGGCAACAGGCTTCCTGACGGAAGCCTGCGATGGTACCCCACAGGGCAGAAGTTCAATCATGAGTGCACAGAAGCAGCTTTGCCCTGGCAGAAACTGGGCGACTTCGCCTGACTCGGCTGGCCTATGATTCAGGGCTCATGTATGCTGCGTTGGAGTAGTACTGTAGGGCCAATTGGTAGATGGGATGACTCTCGATAACGCGGATCGAATGGCCCTCGACCCCTGTCAGGGTGGCTGGATCGCACTAATTGCGGCCTGTGAAAGGAACATAGCCCATGAAGAAACTCAAGCCGAAACCGTTTCGCATCGCCTCTGCGGTCAAGGCAGCAGCCCGTGCGGCAATTGGGAGTCCGCCACCGGCTTGGGTCAAGACTCCGGGTAAGAAGCGAGCATCGACGGTCGATAAACACAAAGTAACCCTGCGCAAGCTGCTGGAAGACTCCGATGACGGACCCGAGGTGTAACATGCTGATAGTCGCCGTAGCTGGTGGTGGGCGCAAATGTCAATTCAATCCGAACACGAACTCGAACAGTTGCGAAATGCAGGCAGAATCGTCCGCCTGGCGCTGAATGCCATGTCGGCTGCTGTCGAACCGGGCATCACTACGGCGGAACTCGATGCGGTATGTGCTCAGGTGTTGGCCAAACACGAGGCCGTAGCAGCGCCGAAGAAGGTATATGGATTTCCGGGTGCCGCTTGTATCAGCGTCAACGATGAAGTAGTACACGGCGTTCCCGGCGAACGCGTTTTGCAGTCTGGCGATCTGGTGAAGCTTGACGTCACGGCGGAGAAGGAAGGGTACTTCGCCGACGCAGCTGTGACAGTGCGAGTCGGTGAAGTCTCACCGACGGCCGAGGCTCTCGCGCGCTGCGCCGAGCGCGCATTTCAACAGGCGATGCGAGTCGCTCGTGCCGGATACCGGATCTATGAGATTGGCCGTGCGGTCGAACGCGAGGTGCGCCGCAACGGTTTCAGTGTGCTACGTGAGTACTGTGGCCACGGTGTGGGGCGGACCATCCACGAATACCCGACGGTGCCCAACTATCTGGATCTAAACTATCGCACAAGACTGACCGATGGCTTAGTGGTTGCCATCGAACCGATCATCGCAGCCGGGGGCGCACGAACGGTGCTTGATCGCGATCGCTGGACCGTTCGCACCTCCGATCACAGCCTTGCCGCGCACTATGAGCATACAGTCGTCATCACGCGGGGTGAACCGCTACTAATGACGGCATAAACAGGTAGAAATCACGAAACAACCGCCATCCGCCTTCCCGCCACCGTTGCTGCCTGGATAGCGAGAAAAGGGTCAGAGGAGGGCGGGCGCTAGTAGGGGTAACCGTCAGGTTGAGAAACCGCCCCCACTTCGAT
>CAZDYZ010000805.1:0-2444 GCA_964509525.1 uncultured Acidobacteriaceae bacterium | reverse complement strand
CATAGGCACGCCCAGACCGAGATCATCCTGATAATTCGTGGAGTTCGACAATCTAAAGTACACTGGATTCGCCATGGCGGCACCCACAGACTTCAAATGTTAAAGGTGCGATTATGCCCGTGAACTGGAGCAAGGACGTTGATCAAACGCTAGCGGCAGCTAAAGAGCAAAAGCACCCTATCTTGCTGGACTTCAGCGCGTCGCCCGCTTGAGGGGCATGCGCTCGGCTGGATGCCGAGTCATACGAAGACACAAACACCTCCGACTTCATTCACCAGAACTTTCTCCCCGTCAAGGCGCACATCAAAGAGCATCCGGCTTGGTTCCATCGCTTTGAAGCTGTATGGACGCCGACTGTGCTTCTATTCGACAGCGACGGCAAGGAACGTGTGCGGCTGGAAGGCTACCTACCAAACCAGGATTTCATTGCTGCGCTGGAGAGCGGTCTCGGTCGAATCGCATTCGTGCATAAGAAATATGCAGACGCGGAGCGTTGGTACAACAATGTTGTCACTCGTTTTGCAACGTCCCATGTTGCACCGGGTGCGTTGTACTGGCGCGCGGTGTCGCACTACAAAGCAACAAACGACCACGCCGTACTGGACGAAGTCGCCGAAGAACTACGGAGCAAATACCCATCCAGCGTCTGGGCCAGTAAGGCTGTCCCATGGCTGCCGAACGAAAAAGGAAGTTAGCTAACTCCTCAATGGAGTTTCCATGACTTGCCCTTCGGATTCCGTTGAGAATACTGCGGCCCTATCACGCAACTCGGATGGCTACTAAGAGTGCTTTCAGTCAGGGGTGGCAAGCTTCGTGCACCATGAAATGGATCACGAAAATGTTTTAGCGGGGTGTTCGGTGCTTTTGCCGCTACAAAAGCATAACCAAGAATTCGCGTACGCGAGCCAGAGGCGAACTGCTGGTGTTTCCAACTTCGATTAGCACTGTGATGAACCAGGCAGTAAGATTTTCGTTGCCGACGGAGGAACCCTTCATCTGAAATCTCTCAGCGCACCGCTGTCTGGTTCAGCGACACAGCTTTCTGTGCGTCAGCTAACTCCACTCTTCCCGGTCTGTCACTGTGTTCGCAAACCTTCACAAGCTCGCCAAAGTATTTGCGACTAACCTCAGGGCGTCCGGCCAGTTGCGCAGCCTTCCCCGCTCCGTAGAGTGCACGAAAGCGTTTGGGCTCTTTTCTTAGAGTGGCTTCAAATTGCTCCAGTGCTGGAGCCGCCTGATTGGTCTCCAGCAACATTTCGCCTAGCAACTCCCGCGCTGGGGCGAGTGGCCCTGGCGTCACGGCACTTTTCTCTGTACTGTCCTCCAGTTCTGCCGCAGACTGTAATTGCCGCAGAGCATCCTGTTTGTTGCCCTCCGCCATCATGGCCCAGGCCTGAACCTCAAGCTCCTCGATTTCCACTTGCAAAGCCCAGTAGTTTTCACCCGACTTCAATAGTCGCTCGCGGATTTGTTTCAGCGACTTCGCCGACTCATACGCCGCGTAAGCTCGCCCGAGTCGGCCTACGCCCAATCCACGAGCAAACCAAGTCATCGCCTCGGTGTACGGAAACGGCGTCTCGCGTGGGGTCAGTTGAGCAGCCTGCTTCCAATCCCCGCGTTCGAGCGCGTAGCGTGCTGGAATCGCTGCCAATGCGAAGTATCCCGCCGCAGGACCACCTGCATCGCCGACGACAACGTTCGGATTAAAACGGGACGTAATTTCTGGCAAGGAAGTCAACACGCGCCGAGCAGCCTCATCCTGGCCGGTTTGCAGGTAAGCATAGATCTCGTAGTCGGTGGCATGCAGCTCTTCCGCCGTCTGACCCTCGCGCTTTGCAGCTGCGGCCGCGGCCACATTGCTGTTGATCGAATCCTGCCAATAGCCCATCCGTGTGAAGGTGTGAGAGGGCATGTGCAACGCATGAGGCGCATTGGGAGCAATCTCGGAATAACGCCGTGCCGCTTCCAGCGCCCGTCCAGCGAGTGGTGGAACGTCATAGGTATGGATGATGTAGTGCGCCAGTCCCGGATGATTCGGCTCCTCCTCAAATAGCTTGTCCAGGATGGCACCCGCCTTAAGGCGTCCTGCGTATGTCTTGTCGGCAGGATCTTCTGAAGCTGCGACCGCCAGAGCATAGAAGATTTGTGCCTCATGGTCTGTGGGATATTTCGCCGCGACTGCTTCCATCGCGTCGCGATACGCGATCAAACGCGATCGTTGATCGGTGATCTCGAAGTCTCGGTATAAAGCAGCAACCGCCGTAATGTAGGCAGACTCCCGCTCCGTCTTGGTGCCCGCCCTGTTGCCGAGTTCTGCGCTCGACCGCCCTGCCTGTAACTGGCTCTTTTCTTTCAACCCCGCAGCGAAGGGATTACTCCATTGGCTGAGAGCGATGCCCCAATACGCGATCCCGCAGGTTGCATCGCTTCGCAGCGCTGTGTTG
>CAZDYZ010000804.1:0-2780 GCA_964509525.1 uncultured Acidobacteriaceae bacterium | reverse complement strand
AAGCCGAGCCGGTATTAAAGAGGACAACAGGATCGTTGCTGTTCAGGAATCCACTCTGCAAAAGCTGCTTGTAGGCAGCCAATGCAGCTCCTCCCTCGGGGCAGGCGAAGATGCCCTCGGCCGAGGCCAGCTCCTTCACGCCTTCCATGATCTGGTCGTCAGTGACAGCAATTGCAGTGCCTCCGCTCTTGCGCACAATGTCGAGGATGATGAAGTCCCCGTAGGCCTTCGGCACTCGCAAACCGGCCGCGAGGGTGTGTGCGTCCGGCCACGGGTCCGCCGCAAGTTTGCCTTCATGTAGCGCTTTAGGTATTGGGGCGCAACCGTCTGATTGTACGCAGATCATTCTTGGACGCCGTCCTTTTTCGATCCAGCCCAGCTCCTCCATTTCGTCGAAGGCTTTCCACATTCCGATCAGTCCAACTCCGCCCCCAGTTGGATAAAGGATTGCACTTGGCAAGCTCCATCCCATCTGCTCAGCCACTTCGTAGCCCATGGTCTTCTTGCCTTCAACCCGGAACGGCTCTTTCAGTGTCGAGACATCGAACCAGCCCTCTTTTTCTTTGCGCTCCCCGACCATGCGCCCGCAATCGCTGATCAGGCCCTCCACCAGCGTGAGGTGTGCTCCGCTGGCTTCTACTTCCAGACGGTTTGCGATCGGCACATCCTTAGGCATGAAGACATATGCTTCAAGTCCTGCTGCCGCGGAGTAGGCGGCCAATGCTCCTCCAGCATTTCCCGCTGAAGGAGCTGCCAGTTTCTTGAGTCCGTAATGTCGCGCCATGGTAATCGCTGCGCTCATGCCGCGAGCTTTGAAGGAACCAGTTGGGTTCAGACCCTCATCCTTAATCAGGAGCCGAGGATACTTGCGGCTCGCGAGCATGGGAGTGAAGCCTTCTCCCAATGTGACGGGCTCAGCATCCGGCAGCACAGATGCGTAACGCCACATGCTCTTAGGGAGGGTGCCGACCGACACCCGGCGTGCCTTGCGCCGGAGCTCTGCCAAGTCGTAGCGAACGTAAAGCGGTCCCCCGTCCTTGGGACAAATACCAAGCCCTTTTTGCGGAGAAAGGTTTTCGCAGCACCGGCTGCATTCCAAGCCAATAATTCTTGCCATGGAAGAACCGCCCTAAAAACCTCCGCAGTGTACCACTCGTAACGCTGCGGTCGCCCGAAAGCCGGCTGCGGGCTACTCTGCAATTGACCGAACAGAAGGTATGAGCCACGAAGCCGTATCATGGCGGGATTCGGGACTGGCAAGGTTCGTGGCCGGACCCGGTTGGGTGGCAGGCCCGAACCCGTGCTAAGAGCGGCTGAACGACCTGTCGCACAGTGCGTTTTACTTTGGGCCTGAGCTCTCCGGCGACACGACATTTCGGCAGCGCGAACCACATCTCAACAGGGTGCTGCTTCACCGGCTGGGTTGTAAGGCGAGACGGATTGGTTCTAGGCGGTTGTGAGAAACAACAGATTCCTAGACTCGTGGGCGAAGCCCCTTTTTACAAACCCACACATCGCAGCACGTAATACCCGTCGAGCCTCTCCGCCGACGAAGCCCTACTTGCCCGCTGCTATAATCCGCGCAAGTCCTGCGATGACGGAGCCCTCCACCCCCCTGATGCGGCAATACGCCGCGGTCAAGAAAGAGCATCCCAATGCCCTGCTGTTCTTTCGCCTCGGGGACTTTTATGAGCTGTTCTTCGAGGACGCCGTTATCGCAGCACGCGAGTTGCAGATTACGCTGACGTCACGCAACAAGGAAAAAGGCATCGCGGTTCCTATGTGCGGCGTACCTTATCACTCTGCAGACAATTACATTGCCAGGCTCATTCGCAAAGGGTTCAAGGTCGCCATATGCGAGCAGATGGAAGACCCTCGCTTGGCGAGAAAGCTGGTGAAGCGCGAAGTCACGCGCGTGCTGACGCCGGGAACCGCGGTGGACACCCAGCTCAGCTCGGAGGAGAACAATTTCCTGGCATGCGTGGCGAGGGTGGGAAACGCAGTCGGGTTTGCGGCGCTCGATCTTTCGACCGGTGAGTTTCGTGCAACCGAGTTTCATGGCGGTGACGCTGAACGACGCATTCGCGAAGAATTGCTGGTGCTGCGTCCGCGCGAGGTGCTGTTCGCCTCATCCCTACCATTGTTCGACCAGCCCCGAACGAATCCCGCTTTTTCAAATGCGGCAACTCCACGAATGACATCGCTGGAAAATGCGTCGTGGGCGGAGACTCCCCTTGATGACTGGGTCTTCTCTCCAGAGTATGCGATTCCACAAGTTGAGAACCATTTCGGTGTGCTGTCGCTGGAAGGATTCGGGCTGGCTAACCGGGCAGCTGCAGCCACCGCTGCGGGAGCGATTCTCCATTACGTTCGCACCAACCAGCAGGGCTCGCTCGACCATGTCGATCGAATAGGCTTTTACGAGCGGCAAAACTGTCTGGTGCTCGACGCAGTCACGGTGCGCAATCTCGAGCTGATCGAGCCGCTGTTCACTGGTGGGGGCGCGGGCACGACGCTGTTCCGCTGCCTGGATTGCACAGTAACGCCGATGGGCAAGCGCTTGCTGCGAGCCTGGATATTGCGCCCGTGCATAGACGCTGCGGAAATCGATCAGCGACTTGATGGAGTCGAGAGCCTGGTGAAAGATCTGGTCGGGCGCGAGGAACTGCGGCGCTCGATGCAAGGCATTCTTGACCTGGAGCGATTACTCAGCCGAGTCACCCTGGAAACCGCGAATCCACGGGATCTGTTGGCACTGGCCAGTTCGCTAGGAAAACTGC
>CAZDYZ010000803.1:0-7543 GCA_964509525.1 uncultured Acidobacteriaceae bacterium | reverse complement strand
ACATCCGCACCTTGTTGCTCACGTTTTTCTTCCGCCACATGCAGGACCTGATCAAGCGCGGGCACGTCTATATCGCTCAGCCACCGCTCTATCGCATCAAGAAGGGCAAATTCGAGCAATACATCAAGAACGACGCGGAGTTTGTGAAGGTTATGGTGAAGCGGGCCGCCGACGGCATCGTGGTTCGCTACGGTGAAGGCGCGGCAGCTTTAGAAGGCGCTCCCCTAACCAGGTTCATGACCACACTCAACGATTTCATTGGTTTCTTTGACAAGGTGGACAAACGGATTCGTGATGAGAAGATTACCGAAGTTTTGCCGCGTGCGGACCTGATGAAGCGGATCGACTTTGAGGGTGACAGCAAGAACCCCTCGAAGAAGATCGTTGCGCTGGAAAGGTCACTGAAGGCGATCGCCAAAGAACGCGGCATCAAGTCTGTAGCCCTTCGCTTTGAGGAAGAGCACAGCTTGTGGGAGTGCGTCTTTGTCAACTCGCAGGGCGCCGAGCACGTAATCAATTGGGAACTGGCATCTACGCCCGAGTACCGACAGATGATGTCAAAGCATAAGCAGATCGAGCAGTACATGCAGCCGCCGTACTACATCGAGAGCGTGAAGAAGGAAGCTGGCAGCAACGGCAAGGAAGAGCTGAGTGATGCCGAGCGCGCCGATCAGGAGAAGGCGGAGCTGAAAAGTCCCAAGACGGCCAAGCGCAAGGCAGTGGAAGCAGAGACGGTGGAGAAAGGCTCCGCGCGTGAGCTGTTCGATTACGTACTCAACGAAGGCCGCAAAGATTACACCATACAGCGTTACAAAGGCCTGGGGGAAATGAGCTCTCAACAACTCTGGGAGACGACGATGGATCCCGAACGTCGTACGCTGCTCTCCGTAAAGCTGGAAGATCTCACAGAAACCGAAAACATCTTCTCTACTCTGATGGGGGAAGATGTAGAGTCGCGCCGCAAGTTCATCGAAGAGAATGCTCTCGAGGTTAACAACCTCGACATCTGATCCGGGGGCGGGCGCAGTCAGGGGACCCTTCGCCTTTTCCACCCCGATAACCACGCACCCGCCAACACCAGCACCACCGGAAAACACTCCAAGGTATAGCGCGGTTCAGGATTTTCCAGCGTCCCCAGGAATGCCGAGCGCAGCAGCACGAAAAGCAGCATCAGGGACAAATATCGCGGACGGGGCCCGCGCACCACCCCCATGAGCGCCGCGAACAGCAACAGTAGGTTCAGGGCCCCCCAAAGGGTAGCGATGACACAGGCACGGGCATCGTCCGCATACTCCCACCAGCGCGTGTTGAGCGGCAGCATCTCGGTGCGTGGGCGAAGCCACATGTCAGAGGCACGCAGCAAGGGCAGCCACACGTAGTAGCGCAGGGGATGGCGTCGTATGCGTTGGTTCGCCAATTCGGCAAAGCGCGCATTCAGTTCCGGGCTGACAACATGGTCCTTCTGATAATCGCTGAAGATAGCCTGCGTTTGCTCCCTTTCCCGCTGGTTGTCGAAGGCCCGCGAAGGCAGCAGGCTGAGGCCGACATCGTCGCCCGGGACCTGCCAGTAAATTTCCTCGGTGGAGACGTAATCCACCACCCAGGTGCGTACCCATTTGTCGAAGCCGTCAGGGACGAACTCGTCGACATCGCTGGCGTAACGTGGGGCGAGGGGCTGGAAGCGGTGAAAATCGTGCCAGTTACGCAGCGTCCACGGCATTAGCGGACCTATGGAAATCACCAGCATCAGCGCTGCTGACCAGAACAGGCGGCCGCGTTCCGCCGGGCGGCGCCACATGCGCCAGAGCAAGGCCAATCCGATGGCTACGAGCAAGATACCGCCGTCCGGGCGAAGCATGATCCCGGCGGATACGGCAACTGCACACCAAATCCAGGTGGCCCACGAGCGCCGTCCATCCTCCCATGCCCGGAATGTGGCCACGGTGCAATCCAGGGCGGCTGAGGTGAAGAAGATGCTCAGCGTTTCGGCCAGCGGGGCGACCGTATAGTTGGCCGTAAACGGGCAAAATGCCGCCAACAGAAAGGCGAAACGTCCGGCGCGCTCGGAAACTGTCCGTCGTGCCAGATCGGCGATAACGAAACAGCTGACCACATCAACCACGATCTGAGCCAGCAGCACGGCATGGTAGTGCTCGCGGCCGAAAAGCAGGAAGCAGGCAGCGAGAAAAGCCGGATAGCCAGGTAGGCGAATCCAGGTTGGGCGCGGGCCCTCGGCATGGGTAAGCCCGAAGATGCCGTGGTTGAGCCAGTTTTTGGCTATATCGCCATAAATCAACGAATCGCCGGTAACATGGGGGAATCTAATGAAGAAGAATAACCGCAGGGCAAATGCCGCGAATGTAAGCAGCAGGAAATACTCCCAAGACTTCCAGAGCATGCCCCAGAATGGGCACGGCCCAGTTCTCCTCAGTGATCTGAGCTCGTGTTCAAGCACGTGGCGAATATAGCAGCTCGGAGGTTAGGAACCAGCACTTAGCTCGAACTCAACCCAGCGCTAAATGCTAACAGCTTGATTGTTGCTCTCGGACCGCACCGCGGTTACGATGAATTGACTCTGGACAATGCCTCAGTCGAAACAGGTCTTTTTTGACGCAAAACGCAAGCGCTGGCGTCGGCTGCGAATCATCCTCGATGCCAGCGTGATCCTCGTCACGCTGCTGGTGATCTTTTTCATCACCACCATTCTCCGCGGATCTTCCGTGCCCGCCGTCGCACTTCCTGAGATCAAGAGGCCCTATCATGCGCTTAAGGACAACCAGAAGCGCAAGCCGACGCACAGCCAGAATACCCATCGCAAAACCAAGCGCCCTGCCTCGCAGGTGGTGCTGAATTCCGATGAAGGTATTCGCGGAGCATTTTACGTGAAGTGGGACGCGGCCAGCTTTGCGTCGCTGAAGGAGTATTACCCGCAGATCGACCTGCTTTTCCCGGAGTGGATGCATGTGCTTACTACCGACGGCCGGCTGCAGGCAGTTACCGAACTCAACGCGCTCTATGACGTGATGGACGACAAGGGCAGGCCGCGGCCGGTGGACGACAAGGTGATGGCATTCCTCAAAGCTGAGAAAGCACAGACGGAAGTTCTGCCGCTGGTCAACAACTTTGATCCCGTCACCAACGAGTGGCGTCCCGAACTCACTGCCCAATTCCTGGCCAACCCTGCGGCCCGCCAGCGCTTCCGCAGCCAGCTTATGACGTTCCTGGCCACCGATCAGTACAAAGGTCTCACCCTCGACATTGAAGCGTTTCCCGAGAGCTCGCGCCAGGACTACCGTACTCTGGTGCAGGAACTCTACGACGAACTGCACGCCAAAGGCATGAAGCTGTACGTTGCGGTGCCCGTAAACGACAAGACCTTCGACTATGCAGGCATTGCAAAGATCTCCGACGGCCTGATCCTGATGAACTACGACCAGCACTATCCAGGAGGCGAGCCCGGCCCGGTCGCCAGTCAGGACTGGTTCCTCAAGAACTTGCAGGACGCTCTAAAGGTAATACCCAAAGAGAAAATCATCTGTGCCGTTGGCAACTACGGGTACGACTGGGCCAGGAAAAAAGGCCAGAAGAGAGGTACACCTCCGTCGGACATTCACAATGTCTCGGTGCAGGACGCCTGGTTGGAGGCATCAGATGCCGCGACCGACGTGGACTTTGACGACGACTCAATGAATCCGCACTTTGCCTATCTGGACGATAACAATGTACGCCACGATGTATGGTTTCTCGACGGAGTCTCAGCCCTCAACCAGATGCGAAGCGCGCATTCCCTTGGCATCGACACGTTTGCGCTGTGGCGCCTGGGCTCCGAGGATCGATCACTGTGGGCAGTGTGGGACCGGCCGTTCGAGGCGGGGGCCACCAGCAAGCTGAGTCCGGTTCCTCCCGGTCAGGATGTGGATATCGAAGGTTCGGGCGAAATCCTGCGAATCGTGGAAAGGCCCGCGGCTGGCGAACGCGAGCTCAAAGTCGATCCGGAAACCCACCTGGTTACCGACGAGACGTTCAAGAATCTGCCGTCGCCCTACGAGGTTGACATGTACGGAGGGACTGCGGATAAGAAGATCGCGCTCACCTTCGACGACGGTCCCGATCCCAACTGGACGCCGAAAATCCTAGATGTGCTAAAGGAGAAGAATGCCAAAGCCACGTTCTTCCTAATTGGCGTGCAGGTCGAAAAATATCCCGGAATCGCCAAGCGTATTTATAACGAAGGACATGAGATCGGCAACCACACTTTTACTCATCCCGATATCAGCAGCATCTCGAGACGTTATTTTGAAGTCGAGCTGAATCTGACCGAGCGGCTCTTCGAGAGCAAGCTGGGCGTCAAACCAGTTCTCATGCGTCCACCCTATTCCATCGATGAGGCACCCGACACCGCCGACCAGGTTCGCCCCCTGGAGGTATCGCAGGACATGGGCTTCATCACGGTCGGCGACAAGATCGACCCCAACGACTGGCGCGACAACCCACGCCGTCCGGCAGAAGAAATCGCACAAGATGTGCTCTCGAACCTGCCACCCTGTGCGCCAACGAACTTGCGCTGTGGCAACATCGTCCTGCTGCACGACGGTGGAGGAGACCGCAGTCAGACTGTGCAGGCTCTGGGGATGATCCTGGATGGCCTGCATCACCGTGGTTACCAAGTGGTGACGGTAGCGGACCTTCTAGGCAAGACGCGGGCCGAGATCATGCCACCGATTACGACCAACGAACGCTGGGCTGCCTGGATCGACAGCTTGAATTTCTACCTGTTTGCGGCGATCTCATCAGTTATCATTTTCATCTTCTTCGTAGGCGACGTACTCATGAGCGGGCGCCTGGTGCTGGTGGGTGCACTGGCCATCTTTGACCGCTTCCGTCGCCGTAAGACCAACTTCGATCCCAATTTTCGGCCGGCTGTCGCCGTGCTTATCCCGGCATATAACGAGGAAAAGGTAATCGAGCGCACGGTACGCTCGGTGCTCGATTCTGATTACAGCAACGCGCGCGTCATCGTGATTGATGACGGGTCTACGGACGCGACCCTTGAAGTCACCCGCCACTGCTTCCAGAGCGAGATTGCTGTCGGACGCGTAACCGTACTCACCAAGCCGAACTCGGGCAAGGCCGACGCGCTCAACTATGGACTTGAGTACGTGGGGGAAGAACTGTTCGTCGGCATAGACGCGGACACCATGATCGCGCCGGACGCGATTTCCAGGTTAGTTCCGCACTTCAGCAATCCGAAGGTTGCTGCCGTGGCAGGCAACGCCAAGGTTGGCAATCGCGTGAACCTGTGGACGCGCTGGCAGGCCCTGGAGTACATCACTAGCCAGAACTTTGAACGTCGTGCGTTGAATACCCTCAATGCGGTCAGCGTGGTGCCTGGGGCAATCGGTGCTTGGCGCACTGCTGCCGTACGCGCAGCCGGCGGCTATCAGCCTGACACCGTTGCCGAGGACGCCGATCTCACGATGGCCCTTTTGCAGGCGGGTTATTGGGTCAATTACGAAGATCGCGCACTGGCCTATACCGAGGCACCCAGCACTGCGCTCGGGCTGATGCGGCAACGCTTCCGCTGGTCGTTTGGCATCATGCAGTCGGTGTGGAAGCACCGCGCGGCAGTGAGGCAGAAGGGAGCTCTCGGTTGGGTAGCCATACCGAACATGGTCATCTTCCAGATCTTGCTGCCATTGGTCTCGCCGTTTATCGACATCATGTTCGTCGCGGGTACGGCCATCTATTTTGTTGACAAGTACCGCCATCCTGAGTCGGCGAACCCGGCCGACTTTCACAAGCTTGTCCTGTACTTTGCACTGTTCATGGTGATTGACTTCATCGCCTCGACCATTGCTTTTACGCTGGAGCGGCAACAGCCTGGAGGCAAGCGCGACTTCCTACTGCTGGGCCACGTCGGGCTGCAGCGCTTCGCCTATCGCCAGCTATTTTCGGTTGTGCTGATCCGAACTCTGAAACGCGCCATGGAGGGGCGTGGATTTACCTGGGACAAGTTGGAGCGCACGGCCACCGTGCGGCAGCCAATCCCGGTCCATCGCGAGAGAGAAGCACAATGACGGCTATACTGGCATGACCCCTATCGCTAAAGCAGCCCTAGACATGAGCGTCAGCGTCGCAGGTATCACGCTGAAGAACCCTGTTCTTGCGGCCAGCGGGAGTTTCGGCTACGGCGTCGAATTCGAGGATGTGGTCTCGCTGCACCGCCTAGGCGGATTTGTGGTAAAGGGCCTCTCGCGTGAGCCCATGGCCGGCAACCCCCCGCCGCGCCTGTTCGAGACCGCAGCCGGGATGTTGAACGCCATCGGGTTGCAGAACATCGGCGCGCGTGCCTTCTTGGAAGAGAAGCTTCCGCTGCTACGCAACATCAAGAACATCGTTTTCCTTTGTAACGTCTTCGGGCGCTCCCAGGAGGAGTACGAAGACGTGGTGCGCATGCTCGATCAGGGCGAGGGCATTGCTGGGTACGAACTGAACGTGTCGTGCCCTAACACAAAGTGTGGAGGTATCAGCTTCGGCAGTGACCCGAAGATGCTGTTTGACGTTGTCAACGCAGTGAAGAAAATCGCCAGGCGCCCCTTAATCGTCAAGCTCTCTCCCAACGTAACCAGCATTCCCGATGTAGCGCGTGCTGCCGAGGACGCCGGCGCTGACGCTATCTCGCTGATCAACACCTTCGTTGCGATGGCGATCGATGTCGAAACCCGCAGGCCGCGGATCTCGAACATCACCGCCGGACTTTCCGGGCCGGCGATCAAGCCAATTGCGTTGCGCATGGTATGGGAAGCGGCCAAGACGGTCAAGATCCCGGTTATCGGCATCGGCGGCATCAGCACCGCCGAGGATGTGGTCGAGTTCATGCTCGCTGGCGCAAGCGCGATCGAGGTCGGCACCGTAAACTTCTGGGACCCCTGCGCATGCGAGACACTGGTCGATTCTCTGGAGAAGTGGTGCCTGGAGCACCGCATCGAAAGGATCGCCCAGTTGACGGGCGCGCTGCGGGTGAAATAAGGATCAGCAGATTGCAGGCGCCTAGCGGGAGGCCATCCCATCCTGAAACTTCTTTACACTAGTCTCCAGGTCAGGATCGAGGGCCAGGATTCTGCCGGTATGCGTGATGTCGAACAGGCGCTGCGCCTGTTCGCTGACGCCAGAGATTCGCAGCTGGCCGCCCTGCTGTTCTATTTCGCCGGAGATGGACATGATCACGCCAAGGCCCGCGCTGTCCACAAATTCAACGTGGGTGAGGTCAAGCACTAGCTTGCGTGTGCCGTCGGAGATGAGCGAGTTTGCCAGCCCTTCCATCTCGCTGAGCCGATTTCCCAGTGTGAGCCGCCCGGCGCACGAAATCGCTAGGATATCAGGATCAAATCGGAAGATTTCCGTCTCCAGCATCATGGGGGTGTCTCGTCAGGAAAATCTGGGAGTACCTAAAGTATCATGCCCGAGCACCGAATCAGCACTCTTAATAGGGTGGTGTGCCAAGAACTGCACTGCCTCCTTCTTGTAGCAGGTCGCCACAAAG
>CAZDYZ010000802.1:0-3213 GCA_964509525.1 uncultured Acidobacteriaceae bacterium | reverse complement strand
TGCAGGCGGATGTGGCCAACCTCGCAGACGTAGAGCGGCTGTATTCGGAGGTCTCGCAGAAGCTTGGCAAAATTGATGTGTTGTTTGTCAACGCGGGTGTTGCGAAGTTCGCTCCCCTCGCCGAGACATCGGAAAGCACGTTCGATGAACAGTTTGACATCAATATTAAGGGAGCATACTTTACGATCCAAAAAGCACTGCCGCTGCTTAATGATGGTGCGTCGATTATTCTGAACACTAGCGCAGCAGACAGCAAAGGTGCGGTGGGAACCAGTGCCTATGCAGCAACCAAAGCCGCACTGCGCTCTTTGGCGCGTACGGCAGCAGCGGAACTAGCCGAGCGTGGCATTCGCGTGAACACTGTTGCTCCAGGACCCATCGTTACACCGATCTTTGGAAGGACCGGGCTGCCTAAGGAAGCAGTCGATGAATTCGCGAAGGAATTAATCGCGAAGGTTCCGATGAAGCGCTTTGGGCAGCCCGAGGAAGTGGCGGGCGCTGTGGCGTTTCTGGCGTCGCATGATGCGTCGTACATCACCGGCGTGGAGATCAACGTAGACGGCGGTCTGGGACAGATCTGATGCGGGAAGGCGGAGTGGATAAGGGCGGGCAGATCCGCCCTTTTCTCTCGCACTCTGTAGCTATTATCTCTCTGACGACCCTTCTGGGTCACAGCGTAAGTTAAGGCTGTCAGGTGTTTGGAGGCACGCCGCCGGCCCGTGATGTTGTCGATTACCACAGCTCTGTGTTGGCAGCAGCACAGCATTCGTCGCTGCGGCGATTCTGGCGTGTCGGGCAGTACCAACATAACTTATGTTTGGCCTTTAAGGTCGGAGAAGAGACACGATGAAGAAACTCCAGCCAGTGATTCTCCCAGCCGTTCCGATCTTGCCTGTCGTCTTTCTGAGACAATGGCTTGCGGCTTAAGTCACAGGCAAGGGCAGCGATAGCCCGGAAGCCCGGCCGCCGCCCGGACAGAGGCCGATCTGCAGGATTGTGCAGCGTTGGTTAGGGGCTCCTAAATTCTAGGTGTCCGTTCCATGGCCAGCGTTCTCCAGTGATACGTCTTACCGAAGCAGCCGCCGAGATTCCCTACCTTAAAGACAATCGCACTCAACTACCCCCGCACCTGTGCCGATAAGAAAGGTAGAAGATCGTAAGAGATGACCATCCCAAGAGCCATCGCAACCAAACTTATTCTGCGGTTCAGCTCATGGGTGCTGCAGAAAAACCAGCCCTCGTCCTGCGGAGGCTTAAATGACCTTAGAATCCCTGGCAACCTTTCTAACTGAACACCCAGACTGGGCCCCCGTTCTAAAAGAGACTGCTGAAATATGCGGCGTGACCGGCCCAACCGGAGGCTTTGTACCCTTGAAGACCCTAGACAAGGTATTCGAGGTACCGGCGCATGCAGGACGATGGCCCTTTCTTCCGGGTAAATTGTGATGGCCGCTTCTCCTCCCCCCAGATTCTCCCCGGCTCTCAGAAGTTCCTGCGGTCAAATCACAATCACGTAAAGTTGGACCAATTCTCCACCGGGCCGCATCCTTACCAGACGATTGCCCTCGACGCTGGCCTTGCAACCCTTCGGGGCCGGGCTGGAAACAACACCTGTGGCTTACCCAGTTGCAAGCTGTCGCTTTGTTTTCCGGTGACAAGGCAAACGGAAAGCGTCTGCTTGAATGTGCTAGTTAGCTTTCGCCAGCGCCTTCTTTTGCTTGATCCACAGATCGATCTGCTGTTCCAGCACATCCAGCGGCAGGGCGCCTGACTCTAACACCTGGTCGTGGAATTCGCGAATATCGAATTGCCCAGCGAGTTGCTGCTGCGCACGAGCGCGTAACTCCAGGATCTTCAGCTGACCCACTTTGTAGGACAGCGCCTGGGCTGGCCAGGAGATATACCGATTTGTCTCCGATTGCACACTGGGCTCGTCCATCGCGGAATGGTCATGGAAATACTGCACAACCTGGTCGCGCGTCCAATGCTTGTAGTGCAGCCCGGTATCAACAACGAGCCGAATGGCGCGGAGCATCTCGTCTTCCAGTCGTCCGAAATCGCTGTACGGGTCCTGATAGAATCCGACCTCCTTGCCCAGCCGCTCTGAATACAGCGCCCATCCTTCACCATAGGCGCCATACCAACCATGTTGCCGAAAAGGAGGCAAGTCCTTGACCTCCTGTGCGATGGTGCCTTGCAGATGATGCCCGGGCACACCCTCGTGGTAAGCCGTTGATTCAACGCTGATCAACGTGCGCTTCTCTGGCTCGCTAGTATTTACTTCAACGTGTCCAGGACGCGAACCGTCAGCGGTGCCGGGGATATATTGCGCTCCAGGAGCATCTTTTTCGCGAAAGGCTTCCACCGGCAACACGATCAAGTCGGCTTTGGGCAAACGTCCGAACAGCTTAGGCAGCTCGGGCTTCATCTGTGCAATGTACTTGTTGTAGAGATCGAGGATCTGCTCACGCGACTGCGCATACAATTTTGGGTTCGCTTTGACCGACGCTCGAAAGGACCTCAGGTCCTGGAAGCCCAGGCGACGGGTTATATCCAACTGTTGCTTCTCGATTTCGGCGACCTGCTGCAAACCGATCTGGTGGATTTCTTCCGGCGTCTTGTCGGTTGTCGTCGATTGCCTAACTTCGAAGGAATAAATGGCATCGCCATTGGGCAACGACCACACTCCGACTTCGCTCCTGCCCCTGGGAACATACTCTTCCCTTACAAAAGTGCCGAACTTTGCATACGCGGGCAGAACATGATCATGAATGGCTGCCAGACCGGCAGCCTTCAGACGGGTCTTCTCGGCATCAGAAAAGCTCGTCGGGAAATTCTTGAACGGCTGCGCGAATGGGGTCTGGTCAGGGGCCAGAATGGCAATCCCGTTAGTCTGGTCTACCACTTTTTCCAGCAGAAACTTGGGCGGCATCAGGCCGTTGGCCATGCCTTTGCGCATGTTGGCGGTTTCTTCGTCGAAGATGCGTGGCAGCTGTCGGAGACGCGCAATGTAGTCGTCATAGTCTTTGACTGTCTCGAACGAGAGCACGCTCACCAACTGCGGGGCGTCAATATGAATCCCATTCATCTGGTTGACCGGCATCTGCCAGAGTTTCAGGTCGGTGGCCTCGATGTCTTCTTTGAGTGAACGAATCTCCAGCTCGCGATTCAGCACATCCTGGTGCGCCAGGCTGCGAGCATCGATCGCTTCAA
>CAZDYZ010000801.1:0-2152 GCA_964509525.1 uncultured Acidobacteriaceae bacterium | reverse complement strand
GAGCGCTCCGAGCGGCTGGTGGAGCTGCGCCTGTTTGCCGTTTTCGGCCAGTACGAGGACTACACGGTGCGCTTCATTTCCAACGCCTGCTGCCGGGCGCTGAAAGGATTGCCGATTGTGCTCCGGCAGGATATCGTGTTCGACTACCTGTACATCAAGGACTTGGTCAAGCTGACAATGTGGTTCATCGAGAATAACGCCCGCCACAAGGCGTACAACGTTTGCAGCGGACGGCCCGTGGCCATATCCGAATTAGCGCGAGTGATTGCCCGGGTTTCGGCCCAGGTCTCAGGACGCGATCCCGGTGTGTCAGTCCTGATGGAAGGCAAAGGAGCTGAATACTCGGCAGACAACTCACGTATGCTGGCGGAAATGGGTGGATATCAGTTTTGGGATTTAGAGGGCGCGATCAGGGACCTCTATGCCTGGTATGAGCGGAACGAAGAGATCGACGTCGATTCCCTAAGGTTCGACGAGAAGGCTGCAACCCATGCATAAGACCCTGACCGTCCTTACACCCTGTTTTAACGAAGAGGCCAACGTACGTGACGTCTACCTCCAGGTGCGCGCTGCTGTTGCGGCCGCGGGCGACTATCAGTACGAACACATCTTTATCGACAATGCGTCAACCGACAATACCCTGAGCGAATTGAAGGCGATAGCTGCCACGGACAGGAACGTAAAAGTAATCAGGAATACGCGCAACTTCGGCCAAATAAGGTCGCCCCAGCACGCGTTGTATCAGGCCAGCGGCGACGCCGTCATAGGGATTGTGGCCGATCTACAGGATCCTCCCGAGATGATTGTGGAGATGATCCACAAGTGGGAGGAAGGTTACCCGGTTGTGATCTGCGTCAAGAAGGCGAGCGAGGAACACGGTCTGATGTTCTGGATCCGCAAGCAATACTACAGGCTGGTGAACCGTCTTTCCGGCGTGGAAACCTACGAGAACTATACCGGTTTTGGCCTGTATGACCGCAAGGTAGTGGAAGTCATAAAGAGCTTCGATGATCCGTATCCATACTTCCGAGGCATGATCGCGGAGGCCGGGTTTCGGCATTTCGAGATCCCGTACCATCAGCCCACGCGCAAACGCGGAATCACGAAAAACAATTTCTATTCGCTCTACGACATGGCGATGCTCGGGATCACAAACCTGTCTAAGGTGCCGTTGCGGCTGGTGACCTTTACCGGTTTTGTGGGCGCGCTGGTTTCGGTGCTGCTGTCGCTGGCATACCTCCTGTACAAACTAATTTTTTGGAGTCGCTTTAACGTTGGCATCGCCCCACTGGTCATCGGCGTATTTTTCTTCATGTCGCTCCAAATGTTGTTTATGGGTATCATTGGGGAGTACATCGGCACCATCCATACCATGGTGCAGAAGCGGCCGCTGGTGGTCGAGCAGGAAAGGGTTAATTTCGAATATGGACCGGGTGAACCATTGCGGGACAATGAAGCACGAACCAGTACGACTTCGTGAACCCAGCGCTGGACCGGAGATGTTCTATGAAGGCGGATACTGCACATTCTCTGGCGGTCGCCAGAATTCGTGACTGCGCCTCGGTGATGCAGAGTCTGCTGGAGTCTGCAGCGTATTTGAGCGCAGTGGTCAAGGTAGCGGACGCCATGACGAAGTGCCTCCGCTCCGGAAACAAGATCCTGTTCTTTGGAAACGGCGGCAGTGCCGCGGACGCACAGCACCTGGCCGCGGAACTGAGCGGACGGTTCTTGAAGGAACGGGCAAGCCTCTCGGGCTGGGCGCTGACTACCAATTCTTCCGTCCTCACCGCCATCGGCAACGATTATTCCTTTGACGACGTGTTTGCGCGCCAGGTCCAAGGGATTGGCAGTCCCGACGATGTCGCCTTCGCCATCAGCACTAGTGGAAATTCCCCCAACGTACTGCGAGCCGTGAACGTGGCCCACGAGAGGAGACTAGTCACAGTGGGTCTGGCCGGAAGAACTGGCGGGAAGTTGCGCAGCGCTGTCGATCACTGCATCTGCATTCCCAGCGATCAAACACCTCGTATCCAGGAAGCGCACATTTTGACTGGACACATTCTTTGCGAACTGATCGAGGAAGCGTTGTTTGAGCAAAGTTAACCCGGCATGCCGGGAGCAAGTCTCGCTCTCAGTGCGCTGCTGTGTGGCT
>CAZDYZ010000800.1:0-2184 GCA_964509525.1 uncultured Acidobacteriaceae bacterium | reverse complement strand
TCGGTGCTGGCGGAATGTGCGGAGACCTACTTCGATCTTCCCAACGCTATGCGGCACTATCCGGGACGGTATATGCTCTACGTCGTACCGGTGCGGCCGAGCAAGCAGAGTGTACTGCCCGCTATCACTCACGTGGACGGCACCGGCCGCTTACAGACGGTATTTCGAGACAGCAATCCCCGTTATTACCAGTTGATCGAACGCTTTGGTCAAGCCACCGGCGTCCCCGCTGTGCTCAACACCTCGTTCAACCTCAAAGGTGAGCCGATCGTGAACACTCCTGCCAACGCTTACAGCACATTCTCAAAGAGCGAGATGGATACCCTTGTCTTAGAGAATTTTCTTGTGGATAAACCGAAAAGTTGACAGCAACCCTATGTAAACACGGCAAACCCCTTGCATCATTGCAGGATCATTACGCTACGCCGGGTTCTTAGCACGACAACGTCCCGGGGAGTGCTTAGCGACAAAGACACTATTTTGTCGAGCCGGAGAAGAACGATTTAAATTCTCGTGCTACAAGCTCAGGTACTTCATCACGCTTCGACTTCCGCGTCAGCCCGTGGGATGCACCTTCAATCACACCCAACTTCTTCCGAGCAGGAATCAACTGGATCGCACCTTCCAATTCCTCGACCGAACCGAATGCATCCCTGCTGCCGCTAATGAACAGCGTTGGCGTCCGCAAGCCGTGAAGATGTGCGGTCCGCAATTGTGTTGGCCGTCCGGGAGGATGCAGTGGATAGGACAGCAACAGCAACCCTTCGACGAGCAAAGGCTCCCTCACCACCAGCATACTGACCATGCGCCCGCCATAGGAGCTACCTCCCAGAAATGCGTGGCCCACGAACTGCTGTTTCATCAATTCAACCGAACGCCGCAGTCCGTCCTGGTCAGTCTTGGCATCCGAGGGTGACGGAGCTCCTTGTGGACGACGCTGGCGATACGGCAGGTTACAACGCAACACGGTCAATCCCGACGCCGTAAACTTCTCCGCCAGCGCTACCAGCAGCGGTGAGTTACAGTCGCCGCCAGCTCCATGAGTCAGTACCAGAAATCCGCCGCTGGGAGAATTAGCTCGGTGCAGGAATCCGCGTACCGGCGCCTCACCCGGCGTCGTGTCAGAGAATGATTCTGCTTTGCTAGTCGTCACAATGACGTCCCTAATGGGAATTCCGCGTCAGGATGGCATCGGTATGGTGATGGCCGAGCGCCGTCGGGGTGATGATCGAGTTGACGGTTCCGCGCGACGCCGTCGAGCCAGAGCCGCCACACGTTGGTCACCGAGTTGTGTACCTCGCCGTACCCTAAGCCCGTGTCGTCAGACCTAAAAGGTCAGGAAGGCCCTTCGCTGCATAATTCGCGCAATGTCCAATTTCGTCGGCGTCAATCTGCCAGTCCCATCTGGAGGGGGTGCTCTGGCCTGTAGACGAGACGGTAAGCGCGGCTATCGTCCCACTTTCCGAGCCTCGCACGCCTGCACCACCTTTGAGGGATCGATGGCCTCTGAGTCTAATTGCATCTCGATCACCTTGCCGTTCTTGTCGATGAGGTAGTTCACGCGTCGCGCGGCTCTGTACTTCGGATTATAGAGGCCGTATTCTTTGGTTACGTCACCGCCCCAATCACTAAGCAAAGGGAAGGTGACGCCGATCTTTTCAGCCCACGCCTGATTCGAGAATCGGGAATCCATACTCACACCCAGCACCTGGGTATCGGCAGCCTCCAGCCTAGCGAGGGTCTGCTGGAAGTTCTGCATCTGCTTGGTTCAACCCCCGGTAAAGGCAAAGATGTAGAACGCCAGGGCGACATTCTTCTTGCCCTTGAAGTCGTGCAACGAAACTTTGTTGCCGTTCTGGTCCTGCAACGTGAAGTCCGGCGCCACGTCGCCCACCTTAACCTTGGGCTCAGGTGTCTCGTCGGGTTTGTTGTCGGTGGCATAGCTCGCGGACAGTGACAACAACTCCACGAAAAGCAACGCCAGCAAAAGTCGTTTCATGAATCCTCTCCTCGGAAATGAGCAGTGGGGGCTGTTGGCCATTGTCCCATCTGCGGGACCTTTGCGCCAGTGAGGTCGCAATTAGCAATAGGCGGCGGGCCGGTGCTATAGCCAACGACATAGTTTGGAAAGGAAATTTTGGGCGCTTTGAGCCAGTTTTGCGTCACCCACGTGAGGTTGGTATT
>CAZDYZ010000799.1:0-3378 GCA_964509525.1 uncultured Acidobacteriaceae bacterium | reverse complement strand
CACGGCAAGGTGCTGCGCCTGGCGAGCTTTGGAGCGTTCGTCGAAATCGCCGATGGTGTCGAGGGCTTGTGTCACAACTCGGAAGCTGTGGACAAGCATGGGGTGCCCCTTAAGCTGGAAGCCGGTCAGGAGCATGAGTTCAAAGTCATCAAAATGAACCCGGCGGAGAAGAAGGTCGGGCTCAGCGTCCGGGCGGTTGGCGAAGAAGCCACGCGCTCTGACGTCGAGGCTTACAAAGCCCCAGCGAGTTCGAGTTCCTCAGGAGCCGCTACCATTGGTGAATTCATGTCGTGGAAGCGTGCCAGCAACGAAAACAACTGAGCTGACCCGGGCGCAGCAGGGAACTTCGAGGTGTTCCGCTGCTACTTGTTCACGTCAATGCGCAGGTTAATGTGCGGCTGCTCGCGGTCGTCAAACTGGCTGAGTACTTTGGTGTCACTCTTCTTTCCGTTCCGCTGGGCAAATACCTCGTAGTCGACGTTGTTGGCAAGCTCAGGAAAGCGATAGCTCCCGTCGTCCTGAGCGATGAAGGTCTTCACCGCGAGCGTTTTTGTGTTCTTCAGGTAAACCACGGCGTTGGGCACTGGTTGGTCGCTTTTATCGAGCACGTTGCCGGTCAGCGTACGGGAAGTAATGCGGGCACTCTTGCGCTCCGGAGAAGGTGACGACGCTCCGCTGTGCAAAGGGATCTGGAGTTGCAAGGATGCGCCACTGAGCGCGAACAGCAACACCACACCAACGCCAAATGCTCTTTTCATCGGTAACGACCCACTAAAGTCAATTTTACTTGCTCAGATGAATGCCGACGTCTTTCCGTTCGTTACCTTCTATGTGGACGGTGATCTCCGGCTTTGGCTGACCCTTGGTGGTCTTTATGTCGGCCTCAACAATGTAATCCCGCGTCCCAACGGGAACCCGTTGAGCGAACTCTCCTCTCCCGTCGGAAACCAGCTCCCATTTTGGTTTCTTGTCGCCTGCCGGGCGAATGCTTACAGGAATACCGGCTATCGGATGGTCGTCAGTTCCCCAAACCGTGCCGTAGATCAGGGCGTAATCGTTGTTGGCTGACGACTGACCGGATTTCGAGGACTGTCCGATTGGTATTAGCTCCGCCGCGGCAGCGATAGCCGGAAGCATGAGGCACAAGCTCACGCTACCCACCAAGACCCACGTCGCGAGGATACGGCGTCGCATGCGGATTGTCACTCCTCCTCCTCTTCCGCGTCTTCTTCTTCGTCCTCGTCCTCTTCTTCTTCCTCCTCTTCGACGCGCGCCAGCTCCAGCGGCTCAATGGCCACAACTTCGAAGTCGATGCCGCATTCTGGGCAGGAGACGATTTCGCCCTCGTCAACCTCGTCCTCTTCAATATCCAAATCGGCTTCGCACTCAGGACAAATGATCATAAGGATTGCCTCCGTTTGCTGTCTGGAGCCACGCGCCGGGATTACAGCGCACCGCCTCTGCATTTATATTTAGAATCTCTTGGCAGCAGCGTCAAGTGATAGACGTTCAGGTTTTTCCAGGAGGTTCGCGGAGTTCCGATGTCCAGCATGAACTTTCTCCTAGGCGGGATCGCGCTTTTGATGATGGCCATGCCCTGCGCGGTTGCTTTATTTTCTCCGCAGCCGACCGGCATCCCGGAGGAAACGGCTGATCCTCAGATTGTCGCTGCTGTACGTGATGTGTCAGCGGCGCAGATTGCGCAGACCATCGAAAAGCTGGTTAGTTTTTATACCCGGCAGACCCTCTCCTCAGATATGCCGGCCTCCAGCGGCAAAGGTGCAAACGCCGCAGCAGCGTGGATTCAAAGCGAGTTCGAGCGCTACTCCCAACTGTGCCATCGCTGCCTGGAGATCAAGACTGACGAGTTCACACAGGAGCCTGGGCCACGTATTCCCAAGCCCACAAAGATCACTAACGTCTACGCGGTGTTGCGCGGTACCGATCCCGCAAACGCAAGTCGAATCGTTTTGGTGACAGGACACTACGATTCGCGCAACAGCGATACCAACGATACGACCGCGCCTGCACCCGGCGCCAACGATGACGGCAGCGGTACCGCGGTCAGCTTGGAATGCGCCCGCGTTCTTAGCAAGTATCGATTCCCCGCCACTATCGTCTTTCTTACCGTAGCCGGGGAAGAGCAAGGACTGTATGGTAGCGCTCATTTCGCCAAAATGGTCAAGGCGCAGGCATGGAACCTCGAGGCAGTATTGAACAACGATATCGTGGGCGGCGATCGCACCCCGGGCAGTACCCTGCAGGACCCGCATGTTGTGCGCATCTTCTCCGAGGGCATTCCTAGCACCGCCGATGAAGCGCAGCTTAAGACGATTCGCGCGCTCGGCGGAGAGAATGATGGATCGTCACGGCAACTTGCTCGCTATATTGCGTCAGTCGCGAAGGAATACCTTCCGCCTGGAACCCTGCAACCACTAGTCGTTTTCCGGCGCGACCGTTACCTGCGCGGTGGTGATCATTTTTCCTTCAACGACCAGGGTTATGCTGCGGTACGGTTTACGGAATTCCGCGAGAATTACAACCACCAACACCAGAATGTTCGTACCGAGAATGGCATCGAGTACGGTGATTTGCCGAAATTCGTCGACTGCAACTATACCGCCAATGTAGCCCGGTTAAACGCCGCCACGCTGGCCTCGCTGGCCTCGGCTCCGGCACCGCCGACGAATGTGCGCCTGTTGACGAAACAGCTGCAAAACGATTCCACTCTAGTGTGGCAGCCCTCGCCCGGCGGGCTCGCCACCGGCTACGAGGTGTTGTGGCGCGACACAACAGCGCCTGACTGGCAGCATGGGCAGGCCGTCGGAAACGTGACGCAGGTTACTGTGCCAGTCTCGAAGGATAATGTAGTCTTTGCCGTGCGCGCTGTCGCTGCCAAGGGTCAGCGCAGCCTGGCTGTGGTTCCCATGCCTGAACGCTGACGCCCCCAGCGGGTTGATAGGACGGAGTAGGTAATGAGACGCGGTCCGACCATGTCCCTGAGTTTTCCGCCGTTCACGCCGGCTGTTAAGCAGTTGGTGATCGCAAACGGTGTGGTTTTCCTGGTCCTCGCCCTGTTGAGTGCTTTTGCTCCCACGCTCGCAGAGGTCATTCAGTACCTTTTCCAACTTCGCGCCCTTAACGTGGTGCATGGTTGGGTCTGGCAACTCGTAACCTACTCGTTTCTGCACGCGGGCCTCTGGCACATCCTGTTCAACATGCTGGCTCTGTGGATGTTCGGCTCGCAGTTGGAGCAGGACTGGGGTTACAGACTGTTCATGCAGTTCTATTTCTTCTGTGGCGTAGGAGCCGCGCTGGTTACAGTCGCGATTTCCTTCACCGGGTTTCTGGGTATCACTCCGGCAACAAGCACGGTGG
>CAZDYZ010000798.1:0-3542 GCA_964509525.1 uncultured Acidobacteriaceae bacterium | reverse complement strand
CTCGGCTATTTGCTGGGCTTTGCCCCGGTTTTCGGCGAGTTCTTCGGCTTGCCCATCGACATACGGCACGTCACGCTGTCCAGCGGCACGCTGGCTTTGGCCGCCGCACGCTTTGGCACTGGCACATTGGGTAACCGTTGGTTTCTTCACGCGTTGGTGGGAATTGCAGTCATCTTCGTGTTGAACCTGTTCGTAAGCTTCACCATCGCGGCGTTGGTCGCACTACGCGCCTATGATGTCGGGGTGCGCGAGCAATGGGGTCTGCTGCGCTTCCTCGTCTACCATGCGGCCCGTTCTCCGCTGCGCTTTGTCGTCCCGTTGTATAACGAGGAGCAGAATGCCTCGCAGCAGACGCAAATCGAACCGTCGTGACCAGCTTACCCACAGTTCCGACCTGCAGAGTGCACGGTAACGCAAGAAGCCTGGCAGACCTGAATCTCATCTTTTGATGTGGAGGCGTGCGTATGTCATCCTCGACCAAGCCCGCAACCCGCAGCGAAAAAGATTCCCTCGGCTACAAGGAAATTCCGACCGATGTTTATTACGGCATTCAGACGGCACGTGCCATCGAGAATTACCCGATCAGCGGATGGCGGGCTCACCGGACCCTTATTCGTGCCATCGCCATGGTGAAGGAAGCCGCAGCTCTTGCGAATCGCGAATTGGGCCTGGTGGAGGAAAAGACAGCCGACGCCATCATCGAAGCTGCCCGCGAAGTCCAGCAGGGTAAATGGGATGGCGAATTCGTGGTTGACGTTTTCCAGGCGGGTGCCGGCGTCAGCTTCCACATGAACAGTAACGAGGTGATCGCCAATCGCGCAGCCGAGTTGCTGGGCGGGACACGGGGCGAGTACAAGCACGTCCACCCTAACGACCACGTTAATTACGGACAGTCAACCAACGATGTTTTCCCTACCGCAATGCGCCTTTCCGCGCTGCTGGAGTTGGAGAAGCTCTACCACGCCCTTGATGGATTCATCGAGGCGCTGGAAGAAAAGAGCAAGGAGTTCCACCATGTCCTGAAGGCAGGCCGCACACACATGATGGACGCCGTTCCCCTGCGCCTGGGCCAGGAGTTCTCTGCGTACGCGGGCGCAATCAAGCGGGCGAAGAAGGCGATTCAAGAGCAGGCAGAGCTCTTGCGCGAAGTCGGACTTGGCGGTTCAGCTGTTGGAACCGGCATCAACACTCATCCCGACTACCGGGGGAAGGCGATTGCAATTCTGTCGCGCATCTCGAAACAGAAGTTGCATGCTGTGGACGATATGCGCTACGCCATGCAATCGAACCTGGCCATGTCGAGCGTCAGCTCTGCCCTGCGCAACCTGGCACTGGAAGTGATTCGCATTTCCAACGATCTGCGACTGCTCTCGTCGGGGCCGAACACAGGCTTGGCGGAGATCAACCTGCCGGCGCTGCAGCCGGGTTCGTCTATCATGCCGGGCAAGATCAACCCCGTCATGGCCGAACTGGCCGCCATGGTCTCGTTCCAGGTAGTCGGTTATGACACCGCCGTGGCGCTTGCGGTGCAGGCAGGACAACTCGAACTCAACGTCATGATGCCGACTATGGCTTACAGCGTGCTGACCTCAATCATGATTATGACCAACATGCTGCGGCAACTGACCCAGTTCTGCATCAAGGCCATCACTGTGAACAAGAGACGCGCCGATTTTTACCTGCAAAGCACAGTCTCGCTGGCGACCGCACTGAACCCCTACATCGGATACGCCAAGGCGGCGGAAATCGCAAAGGAATCCATTGCCACCGGCAAGTCAATCATCGAAATTGCACGCTCCCGCGGCGAGCTTAGCGAGGAACAGATCAAGGAGATTCTTGATCCAGCGCGCATGACCGAGCCGGTGCGGCCCCTGGAGGTGGCCAAGCATCGGGAGAAGATCAAGAGCCAACCTTAGTGCCACTTGAGGAGGTGACTCTGCCCACGGTTTTCAGCTCATGGTCTCCGTTTCGATGGCAGGAGTTTGCAAACGTCCTCTTTACGAGGCTGCCTCGCCCCCGGGTTGGAGACCGCATTCCTGCACGGTGCCCCCCGGACATCGAGCGGAACCCAGAGCACTACTTCTTGTAGATCACCTTGCCGGCCCGGATGGTGTAATCCACGTTCGCGAAGCTGCGAATGTCGGCAGCGGGATCCTTATCGAGTACGACAAGATCCGCGGCATAACCTTTGACCACTTCCCCGGTTCTCCCGGCTTTGAAGAAGGCCGCAGGATTGGTGGTAAGCGAGGCAAGTACATCCCGCCAATTCATTCCCGCCCGGCCCATGTACTCGTACTCGCTGGTGGTGTCGTAAATTTGTGTGTAACCGACGTCGGTTCCGAACAGAATCGTGCCGCCCTTATCGAAGTAGCTCTTGAGCTGGGCCACCGCAACTTTGAGCACAGCTGCTTTGCCCCTCTCCGTACCACCTTCTTTGCGCACTTCGTCGGGAAATAACGAGAGCGTTGGAGTCAGAGCTACATGGGCTTGTTTCATGCGTTCCAACTCCTCTGGCGTCCAGTCCAATTCCATCGGAATAGTGTGCGCCAGGACGTCGACGCCGCCTGCCAGAGCGTTGTCGGTGCCAACGTGGTTCGAGGGATGCGCAAAAACCGGCTTCCCTGCCGCGTGCGCTACCTCTACGGCAGCACGAACGACTTCCACCGGCATGGGCACGACTTCGCGGTGGCCCATTATGGCTCCGGCAAAGACTTTGATGGCGTCGCCGCCCAGGTCAAGGGATTGTTTTGCTAGCCGGGCAGCATCGGCAGGAGTGGCCGCTTCAAACGGTTTCAACTCCGCCGCCAGGTCTCTGGGTATATACACTGGAATGCCATTGTCGGGATAGATTGATCCCGCCGTCGTATAGATCTTCGGGCCTGCGACTTCTCCATTTTCCACGCGGCGGCGCAGCGCGAGAGTGTCCTGCGGAAATGAGCCGATATCGAAGACAGTGGTGTCACCCCACTTGGTGAGCATGACCTGCATGTGCTCCTCGAGCTTTGCAGCCGGAACCGTGGCCGCACCTTTCCAGAAGTCCTCAGTAAAGTGCACATGGCTGTTCCAGAAGCCGGCGGTGATCACCTTGCCGGCACAGTCGATGATGTCGGCTGACTTCGGGATCTCTGCGTCCGCGCGCCGGGCTACCCCCGCGATCTTGCCTTCATGGATGAGAACCACGGCATTGGGGATTGGCACTGCCTGTGGTGTGGGGTAAACCTTGCCGCCGACCAGTACCAAATCGGCAGCGGGGTTTGCCTGCAGGCGCACTACAACAGCAGTCAACACCAACAGCGCTCCAACGACCAGAACTCTAGATTTGTGCTGTTGAGGCTGCATGACCTGTGCGACCACGCTGATCGGTTTTGTTCATAACAAGCCGCTTCACTCAAGTTCTGGCCGAAAGGTAAAAGGGCTGCAACAAAAGCTCCCTTGGGTCACCCCCATGTGTGCTGCCAGGGAATGGCAGCCTCGGCTCTGAGAAGACATAATGCAACCAACGCTATCACAACTTCGAGTACTCCTCTTTGGCCTGTCTGAGT
>CAZDYZ010000797.1:0-4774 GCA_964509525.1 uncultured Acidobacteriaceae bacterium | reverse complement strand
GCGCTCGCCATCAAGAACACCGACATCGTGAAGGAGTTGTCCCTGCCTCCGGTGAAGATCCACTGCTCGGTACTGGCGGAAGATGCGATTCGCGCCGCCATCGGGGACTGGAAAAGGAAGAACGGTGTGATGCAGACACAGCGGCATGGGGCTGCTGTCGAACAGACGGCGTAAGCCGTGGCTAAGCCCTGAGTGCCTGCGCTCTTCGGGGACGTGGAACAGGATCATGAGCACAATCAATATCGATAGTCCGATCGAAACCCCGGCTCCTGCTGCCAGAGGCATTCAGGTAACCGAAAAGGCAATAGCTCGCATTCGTTCGGCAATGGCGAAAGAAAATATCTCGCCGGCCGGGGGCGGACTTCGCCTGGGAGTGCAGGGTGGCGGTTGTTCAGGACTGAGTTACAGCATTCGCTTCGACACGCAGCCGCGCGAGCGCGATCGTATTTTTCAGTTCGACGACGTTCGCATCTTCGTCGATCCAAAGTCGTTCATTTATCTGCACGGCATGGTTCTGGATTACGAGGAGACCCTCATGCGCCAAGGGTTTGTGTTCCAGAACCCGAACGCGAAGAAGTCTTGTGGATGCGGCACCTCCTTTTCGTAGGGAGTTGATCGGCCCGGCATCAACAAGAAACGCAGCATCCGCGGTACACCGTAGAAGCCTACGTCAATCTGAAAAGCCAGCGCTTAGGGAAGGATTTTCCTGGCCCCAAGGCATGAGCCCAGCGTGGGCAACCTCAACGAGAAACGGCCCCACGTGTGGGGCGGCAAGAATGTAATGGCTTACACACAGGACAAAAGCACCAAAGACAACGGTATTCTAGTGGTGGGCAAATACAAGCCGGCCAAGGCCAACTGCTGGTCCTGCGGGGCGATGAGGGCCGCCCACTTTTGCCAACAATGCGGCAAGGTGCAGCCACCAATCCCGGTTGACTATTTCACTTTTTTCGGGTTGCCCTACAAGCTGAACTTGGAGGTCGAAAAGCTCGAGCGTGAGTTCTACGATCTAAGCCGCCATCTGCATCCTGACATCAACGCCATCAAAAGTGAGCGCGAACAGCAGTGGGCCCTGGAACAGAGTTCGCATCTGAACGATGCCTATCGCACGCTGAGGGACCCGGTTGCGCGCACCGAATATCTGCTTCGGCTCCAAGGCGTTCAATTGGAAGAACAATCCAAGGCGGCAACTGAGGAGGCTCGCCGCAGCGGCCAGCTCAAGAGGCAGGTGGTTCCACCTGGCCTGCTCGAGGAAGTCTTTGAGTTAAACATGCAGCTCGAAGAAATGCGGATGAACAAAAAGATGGGCGAAAGTGACCGTACGCTCGAGCTGGAATTGCGGGATGCGCGAAAGAATTTGCAGGTAAAGCACGATCGCCTGATGCAGGAACTGTCCGCTGTGTGGAGCGATTGGGACATGCTTGTGGACCGCGCTGAAGTAGGTGAACCCGTTTTGGACGAAGACCGTCAAAGGGTTCGTGACCAAATGGTGGATGTGCTAAATCGCCGCAGTTACCTGCGCAACCTATTGCGTGACCTTGATGAGGTACTGGAGAGTTGAGCGCTGAGGGCACCTGCAGGACAAACTTTTCGCTAAGTTGGCAGTGTCCCAAGGGCGCGGCTCCTTTCTTGAAAAGGGGTAGCAGGAGCAGCCGATTCGAGTGGGGCGACGAATAGAAGGGACCCGGAGCGCGCATGCCCTCGATGGCAGAGCGGTAACTGTGGGAACGCTTGGGGCACAGTTGATACAGAAAGTTGTTCACGGCCAAATGACGAACCAACGCATTGTCGGCATCGATCTGGGTACCACGAACTCGCTTGTGGCTTATATGGAGGGCCACTACCCGGTGGTCATTCCCGGCGAGGACGGCCTGAACCTGGTGCCTTCAGTGGTGGCTCTGGATGAAAACGGACAGATTGTTGTCGGTAACGCCGCACGCAGGTATCTGATCGAAACGCCAGACCGAGCAATATATAGCGTGAAGCGTCTCATGGGCCGCGGTCTGGAAGACGTACGGGACGAGTTGAAGTTCTTTCCCTTTCGCCTGGCGGAGGACCTCGCGCCCGGTGAAGTGCTGCGCATCAAACTTGGTGAAAAGACATTCACACCGCCGGAGATCTCGGCATTTATCCTGCGGCAATTGAAGCGCAACGCTGAGCGGTACTTCGCTGCGCCCGTCACCAAAGCCGTGATTACCGTTCCGGCTTACTTCAACGATGCGCAACGGCAAGCTACTAAGGACGCCGGGCGAATAGCGGGGTTGGAAGTCTTGCGTCTGGTGAACGAACCCACGGCGGCTTCCCTTGCCTACGGTTTGGATCAAAGGCACATCGAAACCGTTGCGGTGTACGACTTGGGAGGCGGGACGTTCGATATCTCCATTCTCAAGCTACACGAAGGCATCTTCGAGGTTGTGGCCACCAACGGTGATACCCACCTCGGAGGCGACGACATTGATAATCTGCTCGTTACCATAGCGCTGGACGACATTCAGGGCGATCTCAGCGTGGATGTTCGCCGCAATGCTGCTATCGTGCAAGCAATTCGTAAAGCTGTGATCGAAGCCAAGATTGCACTCTCGTCCAATGAGGCGGCTACCCTCGACGTAGAACTTGCCGGTGGAGGGCACTATCAGCGCCAGCTAACCAGGCTCCAATTTGAGCAGCTGATTCAATCGGTCATCGATCGGACGCTTGACTCGGTTAAGCTGGCGATGAAAGATGCTCGACTGACGGCCAAGCGAATTAACGAAGTTGTGCTGGTGGGCGGTTCAACGCGCATTCCACGGGTTCGCCAACTGGTTGAGGAGTTGTTCGAGCGCAAGCCACACAGCGACTTGAATCCTGATGAGGTGGTGGCGCTGGGCGCGGCTGTGCAAGCGAATATTCTTTCGGGAGGATCAGAAGCAACCAAGGAAATGCTGCTGCTCGACGTGACGCCGCTTTCACTTGGCATCGAGTCGCTGGGCGGAGGAGTGGTAAGGATCATTCATCGTAATTCGACTATCCCGGCTTCGTCAACCGAGCACTTCACGACCGGCGTGGAGGGGCAAACCAACGTTGCGGTCCACGTTGTGCAAGGCGAGCGCGAGTTGGCCAAGGATTGCCGCTCGCTGGCGCGCTTCGATCTAAAAGGCATTCCACCGATGCCAGCTGGGCTACCGCGCATCGAAGTGAAGTTTCTCATCGATGCCAACGGCATTTTGCATGTCTCGGCGCGCGAGTTGCGCAGCGGGAAGGAGGCGGAGATTGCAGTGCAGCCCAGCTACGGCCTGACCGATGAACAAGTCGAGAACATGATTCTCGCGTCTTTCGATTACGCGGAAGAGGATTTTCGCCAAAGGCAGGTGATCGAGGCACGCAACGAAGCAGAGACTATGCTTTTGGCTCTGGAAAAAGGCCATAAGAACCCCGCCTGGGAGCGATTGACGCCGCCGGAGGCGGCAAACATCGACGAGCTTGAGGCTGCTTTGCGCGTAGTGATGAAGGAGGACGACTACCAGGCAATTCGGAGAGCGATCGATGCTTTGAACCAGGGCACCATGAAGCTGGCCGAGATGATGATGGATTCGGCTTTGAGCGCGGCGCTGAAAGGCAAGGACATGGCTGCGACAGATATGGACGACGGCCCTTCTGTGCCGCACCCCATCGCACAGGCGGAGATCAAGTAACTGGCCCAGAGGCTGGTGGAGAGGGAATAAAACTTCTTAGTCCTTCGCCTCCGTTTGTCAAGAACGAATTGGTTTTCGAGAGACGACGTTTGGGTAGCGAATGTGACTGGAGGGCCCCAAGGTTTGTCCCCGACTTGAGAGAACGGCGGGGATGAAAACATTGCTTCCGGGGAACCGGAGGAAGAAAAAGGGGCGAGCTTCCTTTGCCGTTAAGGCGGTTCTGGAGCACCCTAACAGCAGGGCTCAAGCCGTGCCCCTTCAACAACCAGGAACTATATGCCAGATGAGAAAACTCACGGCGGTGGAACGGCGACAGAAGAAGCCCTCGGGCCAAATACCGTTCGTGTGACGTTCCTCCCCGAGAACAAGAGCTTTGAGTTTGAGCATGGCAAGCTCCCCTATCTGGAGCACGGCAAGCCAGAGTCGATCTTGGACGTGGCTATGAACTTCGGCCTCCACCTGGAGCACGCTTGCGGCGGAAACTGCGCTTGCACGACTTGTCACGTCGTAGTAAAGAAGGGCAAAGAACTTCTCAGCGAGATGGACGACGATGAAGCAGACCGACTAGACATGGCCGCCGATCTGCAACTCAACTCTCGCCTGGGATGCCAAACCGTGATCGAAAAGCCGGGCGAAGTCGTGGTGGAGATACCGTCGTGGAACCGAAACTACGTCTCGGAGGCAACCAGTCATCACGACTGATGGTTGGCTCTGAACTGCTAGGAACATTATGACCGCTGAGTTGAGATGGGATGACGCTGAAGATATCGGTATCGCACTGGCCGACAAGTTTCCGGACGTGCATCCGCTGGAAGTTCGCTTCACAGATCTTCACCGCTATGTGACTGAATTACCGATTTTCGTCGATGATCCCAAGATGTCGAACGAAGGCAAGCTCGAAGCCATCCAGATGGCTTGTTACGAGGAGTACCAAGACAGACATACGTAAGTTATTTATTATCTTATACTTAACATATCATAAGTTTGTCCTGCTGATTTGAAAGGAGCGACAACGTTTCTCTGCTTTCCGGCTGCTATAAACACTCTACGCCTGTTGTGAGCGATCGCGTTGTCTGAACTAGCTAGAGATTTGCTGGAGGAGG
>CAZDYZ010000796.1:0-2183 GCA_964509525.1 uncultured Acidobacteriaceae bacterium | reverse complement strand
CGACCGTGATGCGCTCGCGGATTCGTCTGGCCTCGGCAATCGCTGCCTCGATGGTATCTGAATCTGCGCACGAACCTTCCTGCGCCTGCGCATGATCCAAGTCAATCCGGACATGTCAATTGAGATTTTTTTCTTATGCCGTGATGATTTTTTCTTATGCCGCGATGTCCGCCGGACCAGCATTCATCCGCCTTAGCAGACAGAGCCTCGATCAAAGCGAGGAACTCGTCAACTTCAAGTCAATGAGAGGAGAGCCACATAATGCCGAACCCATCCCCGAAGCGTGGTGCCATCCCGTCCCCCCGGAGCGTGCTAGCCGCCGCAGTGCCCTACTCCGCTCCCAGGGGGGCGCCACCCCCCAACTTCATCATCCTTCCCCAGAAGATCTCGTTTTGGGGGAACTACAGTGACGGCGACTGCGTCACAGCGGAAGAAGCGTTCGCCAAGGCGTGCCACAGTGCTGAGATATTTATTTCGGATGACGAGGTTATCGGATGGGCGACGAGGCATGGCGTACTAAATGGAGCCTCTATCACCCAGGTCATGACGTGGATGCAGAACGACGGATTTCTTGACGGTTCGGTCAGCTATGACGACGGCACCCACAGTTCTGTTGACTGGACAAACGCTGGCATTCTTCAGAGCGCCATTTCCCAGGGGCCCGTCAAGCTCGGCGTTGCCGCTGACCAGCTCGATAAGACCTGGCAGGCGGCAGGGGGTAGTGCGACAGGCGGTGTATCCGGGTGGTTCGCAACCGGCTATACGGAAGATACCAATGAGGATCACTGCGTCGCGCTGTGCGGCTATGGATCCATATCCTGGCTGGCACAACAGCTTAGCGTCCAGGTGCCCACAGGAATCGACGGAACGCAGCCGGGCTATGCGATGTTCACGTGGGATTCCATTGGGATCATCGACGTGCCCTCCATGATCGCTATCACGCAAGAGGCGTGGCTCAGGCAGCCCACTACGGTGATCCGCAGTGGCGGCTACAGGACGTTTGAGGCGCTCAGCTCCACCGAGGCGTACGTGCTCGGCAGCAACGGCAACCTGTGGCACGAGACCGGGCCGTGGGGGACCGTCCCGCCGACCCGTCGGCAGGTCGACGGCAACGTCGCCACATAGATTCCACAATGAGCTACGGAGCTGGGCAACTACCTGGGACCGCATACGGCAGTCGGTATCCTCTCGTATTCTCTGGCTATAGTGCTTGCGGCCCTGCCGCTTCGCCCTGCCTGAGGGGTGAGTAACCAAGTGAGTTCTGTGCTGTGCTGCGCAGGGTGTGACGTGCTGCCTTAGATTGATCTGATCCGTTGGCCGCAGTCCTTCGGCCGACGGATCAGGCGGCTTGCCGCTGGGCTTCTCGGCGCTTGGCGGCCTCGGCAGTGGCCTGGCTGAACAGGTGGCGAGGGATGTCGATCAGGGCGAACCGTCGTCGTTCTTCTGGCAATTCGTCGGTGTCGGCTTCGACGAATATTTCCGACGGTTTCGTCGCTGGCATGAACTTCGACACGCAGCGCGCAGCCCTCGAAATCGACTCGTGGCGCCGTCCAGATTTACCAGGAGTAATTGCGTTGGACATTTGCGTTCCTACGAGAGGTTGAAGGTGTCAACTCGGAAACGCCTTCAGGCCCATACGAAATCCCCGCGCCGAGTCAGTTCCTCGACGCCGCTTAGCGTGCTCTTTCGGGAAGATTCTGCGATGATCCCTTTGTGGCAAGGCCAAGTGGGGATGTGTTGCCTACCCCAAATCAACTCGCTCCCTATTTGAACAGTGTTAACACTCTGGCCGACCCGAAGGCTCTTAACTCCGCTTACCACTCGCTTGAGGCTGCCAAGGCGATCGGCATTGCAAACGCCAAGGTTGCTCAGCTTTGTGGCGAAGGCAGGTGTGCCGATGCGCTGGAGCTTGCGCGGCAGACGCTGGAGCACGCTGAAAAAGAGCTCGACAAGGACCATCCCGCGACGATTGCAAGCCTCAACAATCTGGCCCTTATCTACAGGGCTCAAGGCCGCTATGGCGAGGCTGAGCCGCTCTACAAGCAGGTGCTTGAAGCGTTGGAGCGCGTGCTAGGGCAGGACCATCCCAATGCCGCTCGAAAGGCTGGCTGTTCCCGGGCAAGGACCCGCTCTTGCCGTTGACGACCCGGCAGTTGAACCGGGCTTGCCATCTGGCGGCGGAG
>CAZDYZ010000795.1:0-8079 GCA_964509525.1 uncultured Acidobacteriaceae bacterium | reverse complement strand
CCGCAATCTGCACGAGTATGCAAAGGCGCTCAACAAGCTGTACGTCGAGCAGTCCGCGCTGCACCAGGTGGACTTCAGTTGGGAAGGTTTCCAGTGGATCGACTTGCACGACGTGGACAACAGCATCGTCTCGTTCGTCCGACGAGCCAGGGATCCTAACGACTTCGTGGTGGTGGTGGCAAATTTCACGCCTGTGCCGCGCGAGGGCTATCGCGTGGGTGTGCCTGCGCCAGGATTCTACCGCGAGTTGCTGAACAGTGATTCGGCATATTATGGCGGCAGCAACGTGGGGAACTCTGGGGGGGTGCCTTCGGAACCTACGCCGTGGCAGGGGCAACCGCATTCGATCATGCTCACCGTGCCGCCCCTCGCCGTCGTGTTCTTCAAGTCCCAAAAGGAATAAAGTGGGAAGCAGGTTCGGCGAAGAAGAAAGAATGGAAGAATCGAAATACTATCCTTCCGGGCCACCTCACCCGTTTGAGCTGGAAGAAGGGGAGCTGCCAGACTCGTACGGCCGAACCCGACTCGTGGTGCTCGCGGTGGGTCCCTACCGGGTCCACGCCTACTGGGAGGTCGGACCTGACGAGCTCGCTGAAGTGAGGAGGAGATTGGGAGACCAACTGGACTCCGCTCGCGTTGTGTTGCGGTTCCACGACACCCTGGCCGGGGGCGCCACCGAGCACGGGACGGCGAGGTACTTTGACGTGGAGGTTGACCTACAGAGTCGGAATTGGTATGTCGATCTCTGGAGCGCCGACAAGACTTATTATGCCGACCTTGGACTGAAAGGCGACCGCGGACAATTTGTCCCGCTGGCTAGATCGAACTTGGTCCGCACGCCACGGGCGTGGCCCGTAAGTGAGGTAGAAGAGTATTTCATGAGCGTCGAACCAGGCCAGCAGCGCGGCGAATCCGTTCCGCCACCGGCCTACGTCAAGCCCCAGCGGGCAGGGCCGGCCATTTTGCAAGCAGTCACGCCTCCGGTGAGCGAGCTTGCCGGCGAATTGAAGGAAACTGCCACCAGTGGCGTTTCCAACCCCCCCGATGCTGCGCAAACGCTCGGGCGGCGTGGCGAACCACCGGAGGCCGCGGCACTGGGTGCATACAGCGAAGAGCTGTGCGTCGATCTGACCGAAATAGCCGAGAGGGAGTTCGTCGAAGGCATGTCGTCCTCGACGGTGCCGAGCAAAAGCCCGGAGAACTGATTGAGCCACAGACATGGAACAAGGCTACCTGGCTATCATCCTTCACGCGCATCTACCCTTCGTGCGGCACCCCGAACATGAGTACTCGCTCGAGGAGAACTGGCTGTACGAAGCGATCACCGAAACCTACGTTCCTCTGTTTCTAGTGCTTGACGATCTAATCCGCGACGGGATTGATTTCCGGCTGACCTTTTCTGTCACCCCGACGCTTGCCTCCATGCTTAGCGATCCTTTCTTACAGTCGCGTTACTTGCGAAGGCTCGAACGCCAAATGGAACTGGCCGAGAGTGAGGTGGTTCGCACCGCATCCCAGCCGGTCTTGCAGGTTCTTGCGCGCATGTACGGCGACTTGTTTGCCCGTGTCCGCGAGGCATTTGTAGGCCGGTATGAGAAGAATCTCTTGAAAGGGTTCAGGCGCTTTCAGGAACTGGGCAAAGTGGAGATCATTGCCAGCGGCGCCACCCACGGGTATCTTCCAGTGCTATCCGTCAATGAAGCGGCAGTGCGCACCCAGATCCGGGTGGGGACCGAGCACTATCGGCAGGTCTTTGGCCGACAGCCGAACGGCTTCTGGCTCCCTGAGTGCGGATACTATCCCGGCCTGGATGCTTTGCTCGAAGACCAAGGGATTCGGTTCACGATCCTGGAAACGCAGGGGATCACGCGGGCGGACCAGCGACCGCGATATGGCGTCTATGCTCCCCTCTACTGTCCCTCCGGTTTGGCAGCTTTCGGCCGTGACCCCGACTCTTCCCGGCAGGTGTGGAGTTCGATTCACGGGTATCCCGGCGACTTCGATTACCGCGAGTTCTACCGCGATATCGGCTACGATCTCGACCTAGACTACATCAAGCCATATATTCACCCTGACGGTATCCGCATTGATACCGGCATCAAGTATTACCGCATTACCGGCGACAGCGGTAACAAGGAGCCGTATGTTCCGGAGTGGGCGGAACGTAAGGCCGAGATCCATGCAGGACACTTCTTGGCCGAAAAGGTAAGACAAGTGGAGCGCCTGGCGACGATGATCGACCGCACGCCCGTGGTGGTTGCTCCCTACGATGCCGAGTTGTTTGGCCACTGGTGGTTCGAGGGCCCGCGGTGGCTCAACTACCTGATCCGCAAGATCGCGGTCGAGCAGAAGATGGTCCGGTTGGCCACGCTTTCGGAGTACTTAGATGAGTACCCGGTCAACCAGACGGCGCAGCCGTGCATGTCGAGCTGGGGGCATAAGGGCTTCAGCGAGGTATGGCTCAACGAGCGAAACCAGTGGATTTATCCACATCTACACGTGGCCGCGGCGCAGATGGGCGAGCTGGCGGCTGCTCGCTCAGAAACTGCGGGTCTGACTTCTCGCGCGCTGAGCCAAGCCGCCAGAGAACTACTTCTTGGGCAGGCGAGCGACTGGGCATTTATGGTCAACTCGGGAGCGATGGAGGAGTACGCTAGCGCGAGGACGAAGGGCCATCTTCTGCGTTTTCGCCGGCTCAAGCAGCAGATCGAAAGCGACGCGATTGACGAAGTATGGCTCGGAAAGCTCGAACAGCAGGACAACATCTTCCCCCGGATCGACGTCTTGAAGGATTTTCGTGCGCTCCATTCGCCACGACCTGAGGTCGAGGCGCCCGCTATCTTGCCGGCCGCCGCGCCCCGCTCTCTGCCGATTCATATCGTGATGATATGTCCGGAGATCGTTCCGTTCGCCAAGACGGGCGGGTTGGCCGACATGGTAGGGTCTCTCGCCATTGCCTTGGAAGAACTCGGCCAGCGTGTCTCGCTCATCATGCCGGCCTACCGACAAGTTTTCCAGGAGCGTTTCGCCCTCCAGGACACTGGAATTCGTATCTCAGTGTCCTTCGGAGACAAAACGGAAGAAGCGCAGGTGCTCACCACGTCAGTCGGCAGCCAGATACCGGTCTACTTGGTGCGCGCAGATCGTTACTTCGACCGCGAGCACCTCTACGGTACGGCAGAGGGCGATTATCCGGACAACGCGGAACGATTCGCTTTCTTCAGCCGCGCGGCCCTGGATGTGCTCCGGGAAATCGATTACCCGGACATCCTTCACGCCCATGACTGGCAAGCGGCACAAACAGTTACGTTCCTCAAGACGCAGCCCGAGAGGTACCCTGGACTTGCCTCAGTCCGAACCGTCCTTACAATCCACAATCTCGGATACCAGGGTTTGTTCCCGCTCGACCAGTGGGATCTTCTCGGTTTGGACGCGAACTTACTCAACCCCGAGGGACTGGAGTTCTACGGCAAGATCAACTTCCTCAAAGGCGGGATCGTGTTTGCGGACGCCATCACTACCGTGAGCCGCACCTACGCCAGGGAAGTCTGCTCACCAGAGCTCGGATTTGGGCTGGAGGGTGTCTTCCAACGGCGGTCTTCCGACTTGGTCGGCATACTGAACGGGGTTGATTACGAGGTTTGGAATCCTGCTACTGACCCGTTCCTGGCGCAGAATTATTGCTTCACCGACCTATCGGGTAAGCGCGTCTGCAAGGCCGATCTGCAAAGGATTTTCGGGCTCCCGCAGGAGCCCAGCACTCCGCTTCTTGGCATCGTGTCCCGGCTAGCGTCCCAGAAAGGCTTCGATCTGCTGGAAAGTGTGCTCGACGACCTACTCGAAAGAGACCTCCAGCTCGTTGTTTTGGGAAGCGGTGACAAGAAGTACCAGGACTCTATGAGTTTCGCGGCTGGACGGTATTCGGACAAGATGGCGGTCCGGATTGCCTTCGAAGAGGCGCTGGCGCACAAAATCGAGGGCGGCTCGGACATGTTCCTGATGCCGTCCCGCTACGAGCCCAGTGGACTGAACCAGCTATATAGCTTGAAGTACGGAACTATCCCGATCGTCCGGGCCACCGGTGGTCTGAAGGATAGCGTCGACGAGTTTGACCCCATCGCTGGAACGGGCAACGGCTTCACCTTCCAGCGTTACGATGGTGCTGCCTTTCTGGGCACAGTCGATCGCGGCTTGGCTGCCTTTCTCCGGAAAGACTATTGGGCGACGCTGATGAGGAATGCGATGGCAGCCGACCATTCCTGGAGCCGCTCCGCTCGCGAGTATCTCGGGCTCTACGAAAGGCTGCTCGGCGTTGACGATCCACCGAGCGCAACCGTCGCTGCAATGTCCTCACAGAAAATTGCACTCTGAACCCAAACGGACTTCAGCCAAGATTCCTTCGAGTGCTGCGTTCTCCTGTCCCACCTGCAAATATCCATGTGACTCCTACCTAACTAGGCAAGGACTTCGTCCTTGATATCCTGATATCCTTGCTCGGGTCGCCATAGTGCCTGCCAAGGATGCGAGCACCTGACCACCTAAGACAAAAGGCGTTCCTAGCGCTATGCTCCAGGGTATCTGACCCCCACTGGAGGTGGCCATGAACGCCTTTTTCGAACACCACAAGCATAGCGTCCGCCTCGCCTATCGCTGCTTCGATCGCATTCTGTTAAATGCTGTCATCCGGCCTTTCCAGCAGCCGGAACGGGTCATCGGGTTTTTCTGGAAATACCGTCATCTCTACCCGGTGAGCCGCCAGGTGCTGCACGAGATTGCCGATCAATACCACAACTGGGTCCTGAACCGATCGCGAAAGTGGCGAGTCGAAATCCAGCCCGATCCGCAGCAGCGGCGCAACGATTTCCTGGCTCCTCGTTTTCGCCGAGCTGGGCCTGATCAACTCGTCGCTATTATCAAAGCCCGGGAACCTGCCGCCATCCTGACGGCCATCGGCAAGCAGCAAAACTGGCACCTAGAAATGAAGCGGCGCTGGGTGGACCAATATAATTTCTATGTCAACGATTGCCACTGGGGACCCATGTTCGTGCGGGTCTGCCCGTATTTCCCGTTTTCTGCCCGCGTCTGTCTCAATCAGCATGACGGGCTGGCTCATCGCCTGCGCCAGCGCGCTATCGGCTTTCGGCAATCCAGCAACGCCTTCCGCAGTTGCTCCGATCCCCAAGCGCTGCAGCAGCTCGCCGATTCTCTTACTGCCCGCGATCTTAGCGCCTGCGCCCAGAAATGGCTGGCTCATTTCACCCCGTTCTTCACCCCTGAGGAGCGCCAGCACGCCGGGGTTCAACATCGTCTGTTTTTTGCCCAGACCGAGTACTGTGACAATCTCATCTTCCGTCGTCGCGCCTCCCTGGACCGGTTGGAGCAACGCCTCTTGGACGCCAATCGCGGCATCGGTCAACCGACCAAATTAACTATCATCTTCGGCCGCAGAATCACCCGCCATCACCAGGGCAAGCTGCAGACCGTCATCGAGGATCTGAACCTACCCAACCCGGTAATCCGCAGCCACTACGGCCATGGTTTCCTCAAACAATACGTTCGCGATGTCTGTAACCTACGCACCGAACCGGCCACCAACAATGTCACCGATTACGGCGTCGGCAAAGCGGTAGAGAACCTGGCTCCCCTGCGACAGAAACTGAACTCCCTCATCGACCGTTATCATGACGTGCAGCAAGATATCCTCCAGACCTTCGTCGATCGCGGACAGCTGCGCCACCTCACGCAGCCCACGGTTTTGCCCAACGGGAAACGCATCCCTGGACTGAAGCTCGATCACCCTCGACAACTGGCCCTCATGCAGGCTCTCGTCCGCTTCTGCTATTTGGCTGCCGGCAGCACCTTCACCACCCCCGAGTTGTATCCTCAAGTTCTCCAAGCGCTAAGGCTTTCTGCTACCGAATACAAGCTCAGCTCCCTGCGCTACGACTTGTGGAAGTTGCGCGCCAAGGGTCTCATCGAAAAACTTCCCCATTCCCGCCGTTACCAGCTGCTACCCAGCGGTTATCAAATCTGCCTGCTCTTCCTCAAGCTCTTCGAAAAGATTTACGCACCCCTCACCGCTGCTATCCTGCAGCCCTTTGCCCCCGACAAGACCCTTCCTCTAGACGCCATTAGCCCACTAGATCGTCGATATCACGCCGTTCTGCAAGCTCTCGACAACTTAACTGAAGCAGTCGGGTTGAACGTCGCTTGACACCCGACCTACTACGAGGACAAAGTTCTCACTCGGGGCCCCATAAGCCTATCTAGGCTTTTTCGCAGACGCCGCTGCGAAAAAGTGGCCCCTTCGGGGCAGCAAGAGTCAAGAGTTGAGCAAGACTCAGAAGCCAGATTGAGTTGCGCCGATTCATGGAATATCGATAATGTCCTCCTCTATGGCGGATGAACTCAGTGAGCTTTACCAAGATCTTCTCCTCGGCAGTTACGACTGCGTGGATCGTATCGTCCTCAATGGGTACTTTCGGATGGGACATTCCCCGGGTGGATTCCGCACTTGGTGGCAGGCTCTGACAGGGTCTGCCGACACTCTGGATAACACCCACTTGATGCGCATGGCTGGTCGTTTTAGCCGTCGCGTTCGCGGGTGGGCCAAAGCGCACGCTATTCCGGTCATCAACTGCCCACCAGGGGAACGCAAACACGAACTGGCCGAGGAATGGTTAACCAAGACCCAGGTCACCCAAGGATTGTTTCTCATCCTGGTGGGTCGTGCCCAAGCCCCCGTCTGGGAGGTCAGTCGTCCGCAGCATCTGGAGCGCAAAAAGCCCCTGCCTTACGTGAACCACTACTCGTTTCATATCCTCGATCCCGAATGGGGCCACATCACCTTCAAAATTAGTGGCCATCCTCCGTTTCCCGTTCAAGTGATCTTGAACGGCCACGAATACGTCGCCTGCCAGGCGCGTAAGGCAGGCATCAGCTTTACTAAAGAAGGAAACTGTTTTACTCATATCTCTGACGCCGCAGGCTTGGCCCAGATCGCAGACACCTTGTCCGAAGCTCGGGCTATAGGGCGGCTGAGCCAAGTTTGCGAGCGTTGGATTTATACCACCTGCTTATGCTTTGCCCTCGATCTCGAGGAGCAGCAGCGGAGCGGGTTTCATTATCAGTACTCGAACTACCAGATCGAGTACAGCCGAAACCTGATCTTCGAGGTTGGCGGGCACATGGAGCAAGTGTTTCAGGCGTTGATTGACCGCAGCCGTGCTCCGTTGGATCTGAAGGTCGTCCGGACCATTTTCGGATACCGTTGTCGCCGAAAATGTCGCCGAAGAGAAAAGCCATCCCCACGATGGGAAGTCACGGTCGAGAGACCTACGTATAATCTGACGATCTTCAAGCTGCACTGCGGCAGGCTGACTCTGAAGATCTATACCAAAGGCGAACGTGTGCTTCGCATCGAGACCATGGCCCACAACACCGAGCAACTGAACTGCGGCCGCTCCCTGGAAAAGTTTCCGGAGATGGTGGTGCTCTTGAAAAGCATTCTGGAGCGCTTTATGGATGCCCTGTCGTACCTCGATCAGTGCTTCATCGGCGGGGAAACTCTGGAGCAACTGCCGCTTCCGGTGCAGGTGGGGAAGACCAAGGTGGGCGGCATCGACTTTAACAAGCCCCGGATGCATTGCGTGGCCCAAGCCGTATTGGCGCTCTCCGCCGCCCCCGGCGGTTTCACTGCCTCCCAATTGGCCGAGCAAGTGCGTAGGCTAAGCCGACAAAGCCAAGCCGAATACGGCCCCCGTCGGGCAGCTTACGATCTCAAGAAGCTCCGCGGCAAACAAATCGTGTGTCGCGTGGCCAAAACCTCCAAGTACCAGCCTATCCCGCAGGGCATCAGAGCCATGGCCGCGCTGGTCGCGCTCCGCGACAAGGCCATTAAACCACTACTCGCCGCTGCCGAGCACTCCCGGCGGAGTCGTCGGCCGCGCAACCCCACCGCGCTTGACATCCACTACCAGACCATTCGCAAAGGAATGCAGGGCGTATTTCACGAACTGGGGATAGCTGCGTGAATTTCGGCGACAATTATTTTTTCCAGTTTTCAGCCTAAGGGCCTAA
>CAZDYZ010000794.1:0-4434 GCA_964509525.1 uncultured Acidobacteriaceae bacterium | reverse complement strand
AGAAAATCGTAGTAGTCGCCGCCGACTCCGAACGCCGTACGGCAGGCGCCCGCGTACTGTAGTCCGGCAATCGGAGGCAAGGTCTGAGGAAACAGGCGCTCTTGGACGTCGCGCGCGATCTGCACCTCGCTGTTTAACCTTTCCCGTTGTGCCACCTCATCGGCAATCGTTGAGATCAACTGCGCGTTCTCCAGCGCTAGTCCGGTCTGCGCGGCGACTGATTTCAACAGGCGCAAGTCCGCCCGCGTATAGGGCTCGTCGGAAAGTTTTGGGCCGAGGCTGATAAATCCCAGCAGCTTGTCGCGCGCGCTAAGAGGAAGCAGCAACTCGGCGTTGAGTTGCGTCAACTTGGAGCGATCATCTCCGCTGACTTCCGGCTCTCGATAGAGCCAGGAGTGCGGATCGTCGAAGTAGACGCGCGCCGGTTCCTTCTGCTCCTTGAGCAGCTTGACCGTGCCGGCCCCGGCCGGGAAGGCAACGTCGGGCGGTTCACCGTAGCCGAGCGCGTAAGCGGGACGGTACGGCCCGCTGCCCAGCAACACCGCCACCTGCGAAATGTGCAAAGTTCGCGAGATGCAGTCAGCGACGGTCTCGATCATGGAGCGCACCTCGACCATGCTGCGGACACTATCGCTCAGTTCGCTTAGGACCTGCTCAGCATCGTAAGCCTCGCGGAAAAACCGCCGGTCGATCCAGGCGCCAGTCTGTTCACCCAGCCGCCGGATGACGAAGATGGCTGCCAAGCCCAAGGCGATCACAATCAGTTTTTGCGTACGCTCGCGATTCTGCAGCAACGCGAACGCGGTCAGAGTCACGAGAAGGATTGCGGCAGCCTGCAGCACGCGCATGCCATTCTTCGCCAGCGCATATTGGAGGCCCTGGCGAACGACGACGCGGACATCCATCGCCCGCTGCACCACGATCACGTAGGCCAGGGTGAGCGGGAAGAGCGCGAACAGCACGGAGACAATCGTTCCCAACCAGTCAGGGAAATCGGTCCTTCCCGTCAGAACAACGGCGATCGTCAGCAGCAGCGCGGGAGTCATAGCGATGCTCGTTCCCCACGCCAGCAGGCGCAACCGGCGCCGGGAATCAGGCGAGATTTCCCGGTATGACTTGCTGAAGATGAAGAAGAAGAAACTGCTGACCAGCAGATAGAGGTAGACGGCCTGAACGGCATGCAAGGGTAGATGAAGCCGGTACAGCCAGGATAGTGGCGAATAGCTGGTGAGGCCAACGACAAACGCAATCTCAACGATGAGTGCAATTACAGCGTAAGGTACGAGTACGGCCGCCGGCAGCCATCGCCACGGTCTATCTTTTCGCCCGAATAACGGCATCGGCTCAGGAAAGTAAAAACCGAACAGGAACATAAAGGCGGGCCAGCAGAGGAGCATCAGCAGCCAGTATCCCGCGGTGAATCTGACCAGGGAGGGTCCCCAGCCTAGCAGGCCGTACTCTGCAAGAGCACTTTGGGAAAATGTTAATAACAGTCCCAGCAGAAGCCAGGCTGACCGGTCAGCCGGTCGAACCAGCACCACCCAAAATGCAAGCGCCAAAAAGAACAGCGGCATCACCACGAAGATCGGGATGACCAATGCGCTCTTATCCGACCAGCTTCGGCTCGGGGTGACAGGAAGCAGGATGGTGCGTTCGCTGGCGTCCGGCCCCGGCGACCTCACCGTTACTGCCAACGGTTTCCCGGAAACCGCATTCTGAGTTTCTTCCCAATAAACAATGCTTCCCATGCAAGGGCGGCCATTGATGGCCACCAGGATGTCGCCTTTGTGCAGGCCGGCTGCCAGCGCCCGCGAATCGACGATTTGCAACACGGGGCTGCCAAGGAAGGGCCCAAAGTTCGGATAGTCAGCCGGGACACGGTGGAGGAAAGCCCTGGTGGTTCCAATCTGAAAGAGAACTGCAATCGCGAAGAGCAGTGCGAGCAGGATGTAGCGAACGAGAAAGCGCGGAGCGCGCGTCACCGTTCCCGCCTCGCGGCTCATGGTTGCATTCAATGCCATGCCCAGCGATTGTAACTTGGGTCTGGCTTAGCGTGGATATGACAAAGATGAATCGAAAGAGACGCTTGACCGCCTGGCGGCAATGTTAGTGGATTGGATGGAAAACAGGAAGTCGGCCAGAAACGGGCTTGGAGGAAGTGACACAAAACGTTCCCAATTCGACCCGAACAGCATTGTCCGTGATCCCAGTGTGCCAGCTGTGTGCTGGAGTTCTCACCGACCCACATAGGAGTAAATGGCTGACTGTCGGTCAGCAGACCTGACCCGATGCATCGAATTGTGTCGTAGTTCCTGCGTGCCACGAGTGTGCAGGCCAACAGCAGCGTAATCGAGAGCGCAACCTTCGCACAGCGCAGTCCAAACAACGAGCGCGACTTCTCTCATAGAACTTGGCCGCACAGTCCAGTCGGCAGACAGGACCTCTCATCCGAAAACCGGATAACGGCCCAAACTCGCCGAGGTAAGTTTTTCATTCGCCATAACAACTCGCCGGTTTCATTCGACACACCCCGGAGGAATCTACATGTTCATTGAGCTAATGCCCCTGGTTCGCAAGCGCGGGCTAATACTCACGATTTCCCTAGTTGAGGGCGACACCATCAGGGCGACTGTCCTGCCCAAGAAAGCGTCCGAAACCGAGGACAATGCTGTCACCACCCCACTCGCCATCACCGGCACGGCGGAAGAACTCGATCGAGATCTCCCGCAGCAACTGGTCGAGTTCGTCGGAGCACATCTCCAACTGCAAAGCACACTGGCCTCTGCCAAGGCTGAAATGGATGCCGCAGCGAAAGTGGCGCGCGAGGAAGCCCGGAAGAAGACGACAAAGCCATCCTCACCGACCACGCCGGCGAAGCAATTGGTTCCGGACCCACCCGCGATGCCGGAACCAGCGCCGGAGCCGTCGCTGTTTGCACCGCAGAACCAGCCTCAAGCAGCAGCTACGCAGGAGGAGAAGAGGGAGGATGTAGGATTTCAGAGTAGTTGACAGGCCCGCCGTTGATTCTAAACGGGTGCCGATGAATGTTTGCCAGAATTGCTGACAATTCGTGTCACGATTGCTGGCACAATCCTACGCTTTTCTCATTGTTCTTTACACAATCCTATGTTGTAACGCGTCACGATTTTCTCCCCTGACTTCGTCACGATATTCCTGACTGGGTAGGATACCCGAGTGTGTAGGGAAACCGAGTATCCCACGCTGCGAAGGGCTGTAGCATATGCAGGGCGCCTTGCGCGGGAATCAGTCGAGCAAACGACAGGAGGGCGTGTCTGGAAAGCGGCACAGCAGAGGCGGATTGCCGAGCGCACTGTGAACCGTTGTGCGCGTGTAATGGACCCGCGTGAGGCGCTTATCTGGCTTCGACGTAATCTCGGGCCGTCATGATGCGAATCCCACGGTAGGAAGCGAGCGACAGCAGGTCGTGGTCGCCGGTGACGATGCACTCGGCCTGCGCGCGTTCGGCGCATTCGAGAATCGGTTCGTCTTTGGGATCGCGGCAGATGCCGGTAACGGTCCCTTCCAGCTCCACGCGCAAGGCGTCCAGCCAGTAAAAAGCCAAGTCGGCGCGAACCCGCTCCGCTTCCCAGCCGAACTTGCGGGTCAGCACCCGCACAACCTCTTCCTCAATCTGGTCGCACACGGCGAACCGATCCTGGGCGATGGCTCTGATGACCGCTTCGAGCGGCGTCCCGCCGAACTCCATCGCCGAGACCCAGATCCCGCTGTCGAAGACGACGATCACCGCCGTTTGCGATGCCCCGCTCTGAGTTCGGCGCGGGCCTCATCGACCAGCCGTTCGACATCCGCCTCTGTATACTGGTGAGCGGCGCGGCCTTGGGCATAGGCGTTGCCGGTCTCCAGGCGTTTACGTACCGCCTCGATGCGATAGGTGCGGAAGGCCTCGCGAAACAGCTCGCTCATGGTGCGACTTTCGGTTTTGGCTAGGTGCTCGGCCTGTTTAGCCAGCTCCACTGGAAAGCTGACGGTAATGGTCTTGGTGTTTCCCCGAGCGGCCATATTTTTATCTTATATTGTCTTGATATGTCTTACAACCATTCCTTGAGCGTTGCAGGACAACAAACGTGCAAGCGCCACCAGCCCGATCGGCTATGGCGAACTGACTAGTCCGGATGAAAAGCAAGCTTCACGGCAAAGCAGACCCGATCAAGCGGCAGATCGAGCTGGCGCTTCACCCCGGAGCATTCATTCGCGACGGTGAATGCTTCTCGTTCGTGAGCGGCCTTGAGGAAATCGCCGCGACCATCGACAAGCTCATCGCGACTGACCCTGCCCGTGCCGCTGCGCTCTACGAGTCCTTCCTGGCAGGATGTCATGCGAAGGTTGATGAGCTCGATGACTCCAGCGGCAGCTTTGGGCAATTCGCCCGGACTCTGATCTGCCGCTGGATCA
>CAZDYZ010000793.1:0-4038 GCA_964509525.1 uncultured Acidobacteriaceae bacterium | reverse complement strand
GAGCTGGTCAAGTTGCTGGAAACGCCACTGAAGGCGGTGCTGATGCCCGTTGCAAGGCCTTTCATCGCGACGACCGAGGCCAGAGCGATCAAAGCAGCCACCAGGGCATACTCAATCAGATCCTGTCCCGACTCGTCACGAAGTAGTGTCTTCAAGGTATCAAGATGTTTCATTTGCTAACCTCCGCGGAATAGCATCGTGCCTACCCGTTAACAAGATCCGCAAAGCGAGACTATCCGTTGCAGCTGTCGCTATGATTCCATGATCTTGCACAGGCTTATAAGTTATTCACCCCGACGCTCCTGAATCCTTCTGATCAGCCGACTAGCCGTGTCAGCCGACTAGCCTACAGTTTGTTCGAAGAAGGCGGCGCGCATGCGGAATGCCCAAGAGCGCACGCCGGTAGCACCATTACGGAGTAGCTTGTGACTGGATATTCAAGGTGCCCACGTAGGCGTCAGCAGGCGCTGCGGTACCTTGGTGGTGTCAATGTTATATCCCAGGGTGTCACTCACACTTCCGGTCCTGTTGGCTGCCGTTATGGCAATGTTCGCGAGGTGCGAGCAGGATGCTGCTGCAACAAACGGACTGGTACTGGTCAATGCCGAGAACGATCCCGCGCCGTTGATTTGTATCTCCACAGCAGCCCTACTAGTTGCTCCGAGGTGTGTGTCGTTAGATTCCCAACAAAGATGTTTACAAAACGTTTCTCGTGATGTTGTGTAACATCATTTCGCAGCGGGGAAACGACCTGTTCGTCAGAGTGAGCCTGGTGACATACTTGCCGAAGGAGGCAATTCTGCGGATCACATCGCGAGGTGCGTGGATTGACTTTATAAACGCGCCGACAGCTGTAAGCTCTCCAGTGAAGCCCGGGTATCGCCTCCGCTGATGTCAGGGCAAATCGTTATTTCAAGACCGCTGGCCGAGGGAAGGTCAACCTTGTACTCTTCGCATTCGATCGCTGTTTGCGGTGGACTGAAATTCCACTGCTGCCGGACGACATCTTTCCAGGTGCCTGTTCCTTCCGGCAGCCATCGCAGCACAAACTCCTGGGTGCGCGCAGATTCCTTTTCTTTGAACACTACCCGAACCACCCGAATTGTCTGCGGGTCATCGAATAGTAGCCGAATGGTCTGCATACCTGGCTCGTTGGCCCGCCAACCCCGCTGCCCATCGTTCAGCAGTGCTCCCTCCACGGGATAACCTTCAGCTTCCGAACTGACCTCGACGCGAGCCACTCGCTCCAGTTCCAGCCAGTCTTGCCTTGATTCGGCATCGGTGTTGCGAATTGCAGAGACCAACTTCTTTCGCATGTTTTGTCAGACGCTAGTTTCCACCATCCTGCCGAACAGGATAGCTGTTAATGAGCGCTTGCGCTTTAGCTTTCTAGCTTCTCTTGATTCGTCCGGAGCTTCTCTTTTTCCGCCTTCAGTCACGCCACAGCTTTCTTCAATTGCTCTTCTTGCTTGTCGCGCTCTTCGATTGCCTTCGCTACGTGTTGTTGAGCAGATTTGATCTCGGCCATCTCGCGTTTGTGTGATTTCAGCGTGAATATAGGTATAAAGACATACCGGAGAGGTTACGGCAAATTTACGTTCAGGTCGTACAATGTGGCGAAAGTCCCTCAGAAGAGTATTCCTCATCACGCCGGGCGCTGAAAAGCCTCGCTAACCCACGCCGTCGCACAGGTAGTGTGTGCCGCCGTTGGAGGGCCGATCTCCAGTGTGCCGTTGCTATTAGGGCTACAGTCATGCTGGAACAGGTTTTGGTTCAACATGATTAACTGCAGGAGCTGGCCCAAGCGATGGGAGTGATAACCGTTCGAAAAGCGCGAACCATCCGACCACCCGCGATGATTCGAGCAGTCGCAGATGAGGCTCCAATATTCGCGAGCACGAGCCCACAGTCGCAGGTACTCCAGCGCCCCATCCGTTCCGATGTGATATTCGATTTTCACGAGGGCATTTGTCGAACCGCACGCCAGATCATCCCAACTAACGACTACAGCACTAGACAGGATCTGGTCGAGGGCAACGGTGCCGGCGGCTTTGGGTGCTAACTCGGTTGTCATTTTTATTCGCCATTCCGTTCCAAGCTGATTCCACGGCACATTGCCCCGAAGCCAAACTAGGATTCTTGTTCAGCCTCGGCTATTGCCGGCGCCCGGTCGTCGTCCTCATTCGCATCACCGGCGACTTCCTGCGACTTCTTAGCTGTTCCGGTGAGCTTCGAAGTCTCGGACGACGTTCCGTTCAACTTTCTCGCAGTTGCAATGCGCCAGCCGGCCTCGACGAAGCCGTACCTTTGCGGTAAGGAGTCGCAGCTCTCCCGGATTGCTTTGCGCAAGGCATCTCCCCATTGTGCACCCTGCTGTTCGGCGACATAGGATCCTGCTAAGGGATCGAGCTCGATGTATTTTGGTTTGCCTACGAGGAAGGCAACGATCTGTTGCGGCTTTTCCTTCTTGATTTCATCGCGCCAGGCAATACAGCCGTGGTGGTCCCTCCGAATGTCAATCAGTACCGCGTCGTAACGATCCCGATGCCAGATGGAAGTAGCCTCGGTCAGATCACATGCACCAACCACCTCAACCCCGTGAACCGCCATGATTCTCTTGCGCAACGCACGCCTCTCGGAATTGGCGTCCATTAAGAGAATGCTCGGTTTGTTGCCCGCCTTGGTTGCCGACGGCTGCTGTCCCACATGCATCACGGTGTGACCTCGCCTGAAGAGCAGCTGGCTAACGAACTGCCGATCTCAGAGAAACTCTCAGTGCTACGGGAGAGCGCGGGTGAGTGGGGTTGAAGATTCTGCTTTCTTCCTATTGAGGGAAGGGCAAAAGAGCCATCTCGGGATTGCGAGATGGCTCGATTATACGCTCTCTAGGACGGCGTTTTGCTACGAGAATACTTCGCCCGGCATACGGGAAAGCGTACGTGTCGCCAGCGTGTTCTGCCTTGTGCGCGGCGCAACTCGCTCGCTGGCGTTGATCTGCTTGCGCGCGATCTTCAGCTTCAGTGCCCGCTCAATCGAACGCAATTCGCCGATTTCCGCACCCGAGACCAGGGTTGACGCGCGCCCGCTCGAGCCCATGCGGCCGGTACGGCCCACCCGATGGATGAAGTCCTCGGGAATCCGTGGCAGGTCATAGTTAATAACATGCGCAACGTTGTTGACGTGTATACCGCGCGAGGCCACGTCGGTAGCAACCAGCACCTGAAACTTGCGCCTTTCGAATCCGCTAAGGGCGCCTGTGCGCTGGGATTGGGTGCGATCCCCGTGGATCATTGCCGCCGCGAACCCGTCACGCACCAGGTGCTTGGCTAGGCGCTCGGTTCCGTGTTTGGTGCGAGCAAAGACCAGCGTCTGGCCCTTTTCGGCATAGAGAAGCTGGCGCAGAACCTCCGACTTCTCCGCTTGCGGCACTTCGAAGGCCTGGAGTTCGACAGTGTCCGCAGGCCTCGAGGTAGAACCAACAGCCACTCGCACGGGTTCGTTCATGTAATCGTTCACCAGGTTGGCAACCGAGGCTTCCAAAGTGGCCGAGAAGCACAGCGTCTGGCGCTCGCGCGGCAGCGCCGCCACGATGCGGCGAATGGCCGGCAAGAAGCCCATGTCGAGCATGCGGTCGGCTTCATCCAGAACCAGCGTCTTTACGCCGCGTAGATCGATCAACTTGCGGCGGAGATAGTCCTCCAGCCGTCCGGGGGTTGCGACGACGATGGTCGCGCCTTTACGGATGGCCTGGATCTGACGCTGCTCACTCATGCCGCCGATGACCAGCGCGGCGGGAGCCGCTTTGCGTCCCCGCAGCTTTTCGTACTGCTCAGGAACCTGCATCGCTAGCTCACGCGTGGGAACGAAGACGAGGGCGGATATCTGGCGAGGCGACGTTTGCATTGCAAGCCGTTCGATAACTGGGATCAGAAAAGCCAGCGTCTTCCCGGTACCGGTTTGCGCCGTGGCGAGTACGTCTCTACCTTCCAGCGCGGGGGGTATGGCGGACGCCTGAACCGGCGTCGGGGTGGTGAAATG
>CAZDYZ010000792.1:0-1699 GCA_964509525.1 uncultured Acidobacteriaceae bacterium | reverse complement strand
AAAACCAACTAAGCCTCCTGCAGGTTTAGCCGATGGCACTCAACATTGCGCCAGAGCTGCTCCGCCTCCTCCACCAAGTCACAACCATCAAACTCGCCAGACCAAGGGACCACAATGCGAAGGTTCCCGGCTCGGGAACCGACGACACCGACGACAGCGATACATCGTTGATCGTGAAGTCTGCGCAATTTTCTGTACAGGCTGTAACGCTGAACACTGCCGAGGTAATATCCGGGCCCGTTGAATCCACCATCCCGATGAAGATCGCTGAGTTATCCTCGGTATCGGCGGAAACGCCTCCCTCCGTAAAACTCCCTAGTAATGTGCCACCATCGTAGATTTGAATCTCAGCGGTGAAGGGCCCAAAAAAGTCAGTCATGATCTGCGTCCCGATCGCATTAACCGGGCTAGACAACGACAGAGTCACTGGGCCGTTGTCGTCCGTCCAAAGGAGCCCGTCCCCGGGAGCGAAGTTGCCAAACCAGCCGTCATACTCACAACCCGGGGAAACCTGAATATCTTCGTCAATGTAATCCCCAGCGTCGGTGGCAGTAACGGTTACGCCTCCAGCGCTTGTTGTGGTAGCGCTAGGCAAACCCTCCACGCAAGCCATGGGCCAGAGCGCTATGTCAGTGAAGCCAGACCGGCTTGTGACGCCAGACGTGACGTCTGCTCGAAGCCCGGCAGAACCGACTAACGATAAACACACCACCGCGGCACAAATTGAACCGCTCCTCATAGCACGAATCATGGTCGAGCCTCCGTTCGCTCCGTTCTCCTGAGACTAATGAGACTAAGCCCTTGGACTCCCCTTCGGCCACAGGCTATGGGCGTGTACAAAGACGGTGCGGCCCCGGACACCTAGCTGGGGGATAGTGGTGTCTGAGCGGAATCGGCTACAAGTCCCTATATGGGTTCGCCCAGGTGGCGCTACTCGATCGAATTAGTTCTTTTGGCTTACCGCTTTCCGGGGAGCTTCGCCCATGCGGGACTTACGTGTGAGCCGTGTTCCGTGAATCACGGAAAGAGCTGGGTCAATCCTTCCTTGCTAGCACTTGGTGCGCCTGCTCTGTATCAGTAGGGTTCAACTGCTTCATCTGCAGCGATGCGTGAAGCTGGGCGTCGCCTTCATTCTTTTTCCCCGCTGCAACGAGCGCCATTCCCAGATGGTAGTGATACTCCGCGGAGGCTGGTGCCTTGTGGACACATTCCTCCAGCAACGGTATGGCACTGTCATAGCTTCCTCGCTGGTACATAACCCAGGCGAGAGTATCCGTAATGGACGGCACGTCCGGCATCTCCGATTTGGCCTTCTGCGCCATACCCAGAGCAACGTCCAAGTCCTTGCCCTCGACCGCATCTACCCATGCGGTGTTAGCCAACGCAACAGCGTTGTTTGGATCTACCGCCAATGCTTGCTGGTAGTACTTGCGGGCCGTCTCCAGATCATTGCGATCGAGATACAGGTTTCCAATCGCTGTTGGTATGGCAGCATATTTTGGTTGCAACTCAAGTGCCTTTTGGTAAGGTACGATCGCCAGCTCGATCTGTCCCTGCGTCTCGAAGACCCTGCCAAGCCTCAGATAGGCCCGAAAGTTCGTCGGATCGATTTGGACGACGCGCTCGAATTCTGCTTGGGCAGCGCCGTAATTTTTTGAATCGAAATTCAGCTCACCGAGAAGCATGTGACCATTCACAT
>CAZDYZ010000791.1:0-3448 GCA_964509525.1 uncultured Acidobacteriaceae bacterium | reverse complement strand
CATAGTAATCGGGATTTGTTTGAGGAACCCGGGCACAGGCTCCACGCAAGGCGGTACAACGCCGACGATACCGCAACGCAGTTGTGAACGAATGTCGTCTACTGCCATCGCAACCGACGAATCGCCCTTGCTTACAACCGCGGCAGCAACGGCTGTCTCCAAACCGGCCCATGATCGCACCATGGAGAGAGTCTCATTTGCCAGGACTACGCTGTCGGTGTTGCGTTCCAGCACTACAACCACGGCGGATGAGCTGCGAACCGCCACACGACTGACCGAACTAGGATATGGCGGCAGATCGATGACTGCGAAGTCTGCTATCTGTGAAAGGCCTACGACAAATGCCTCGGCCTGGCCGGGGTTCAAATAGTGGAACTCGGCCGCGGTTTGCGGGCCGTGCAACAATTTCAGGTTGTTTGAGGTTGTAATCAGACTTTTCAACACTGACGCCGTAATGGCTCTGGGTGGCAATGTGCCGATGGCGCCAAGATTCTTCGCCGGTTGCTCGGAAAGGTACAGAGAAAACTTTCCGCGAGGCCAGCTCCATTCCGTCGCGATCGCAGTACGGTCTGGCGAAACCAGAGCTGCTGCGACATTCAGCGCGACAGTCGTTGTACCACACCCCCCCTTCGCTCCGATGAATGTCAGAATTTTTCCCTTCTTCGTCACAATTGAAGGGCGGCCTGTCCTATGGCGCTCTATTGCGAACCGAAGAATCCTTGGTAACGAAGAAGGATTCCAGGTCGTCTTTGCCACACAATCCTGTGCTCCTTCACTGACGGCCTGCACAGCGATGTCCTGATCTTCATCAGCGGCCAGTACCACGATCGCAGTATCAGGGCACTGATTGCGGACCGCAATCAGGCTGTCAATCCCGGTGCTGTCGGGGAGAGATAAATCAAGCAGCACTAAGTCATAGGCGGAGCTGCGCAGATGGTTCAAACCCGAAGTCAGGGTCTCCGCCCAGTCCACTACAAACGTCCCCGCTTGAGATAGACTCGTCTGAACCAACCGCGCCGTGTCAGCCAAACTCTCGATCATCAAAACTGTTGCAACAGGGAATTCCTGTGGTGACTTCATTGCCACTGCCTCGCTGCCGTAGCGCCAGATAGTCCGTTTTTCATGCGGCTAACTTTCGGGGGAGATGCCATGCCTGGTTTTTTCATCAGCGCAACTCCTGCCTGACTCCAGCGAGCTGCAGTATAGCGCCTGGTTGGCTGCACTGACATTCCAGCACTGAGGATTCTGGCCGGGTGCCCGCGCAAAGGAACCCACTCAAATTTTTCCTCACTCCCTACCCGCATCTGCTACACCGCGTTTCCGACGTGGTCGCGCACCTTTCACAACTAGTCCGCCTAGCCACAGGTTCTGCCCCGCCTCAAACCGGGCGCTCCGAATGCCGCGCGGTGATCCAACAAGCCTGTTCGGCAGCGGACCTGCCGCCTGTCGGTTTTGAGTTGCAGAGGTATTGTTTCCTCGCTTGCACCGCGTTGGGGAGCTTCCGAACGGCACGACTCTCTGGCGCCAGCTGTGATGGAACAGCCGAAAATCCCAGTTTCATCCCAACGCAGCATGGACGGTCCGCAGCAAGGCAGCACAGGTAAAGGGCTTTTCCAGCAGAATGATTCCCGGAGTCAATCCTCGATCCCCAGCAAGTAGTTCGCCGGTGTAGCCCGACATGTAAACAACTTTCATTGTAGGATGGGAGTCCATCAGTCTGAGCACCAAGTCGGGCCCACTCATACCCGGCATCGCGACGTCTGTTAGTACTAAGTCCATGCTGGTTTGCCTTGCTGCCAGCTGCGACAGTGCGGACTTTCCGTCCTTCGCTTCGACAACAGTGCAGCCGTGTTCCTCCAGCATCTGTTTCGTTAAACTGCGCATTATGTCATCGTCCTCTACCAGCAGGATCGTTGTTTGCTCACGCCTTGGAAGCATCCCCTCTATGTCCGGTTTTGAGGCTATTCCAATCTTCTGAGCTGCTGACGGCAGATATATTCTGAATGTCGTACCGTGAGCGAGCTCGCTGTAGACCCAGATATGACCTCCGCTCTGCTGCACAATGCCATACACGGTGGCGAGCCCAAGCCCCGAACCTTTAGCCACATTTTTGGTAGTGAAGAAAGGTTCGAAGATATGGAGCAGCGTGTCCTGATCCATGCCCCATCCATTATCGCTGATCGCCAGCGTAACGTAGCTGCCTGCTTTCATAGGCGGATGCCGTAGTGCGAAGCCTTCATCTACTTCCACTGCATCGGTCTCCACAATCAGTTTGCCGCCTTGAGGCATCGCGTCGCGGGCATTCACGGCTATGTTCACCACAACCTGATCGAGCTGACCGGGATCTATCTCTATGATTGCAGACGCGGACCTGGGAAGAAGCGAAATCTCGACATCGTCCCCCATCAGAGGTCGGAGAAGCTTGTTCACTTCCTTTAAGCGTTCGTTCAAGTCCAGCACTCGAGGTTGGGCTGTCTGCCGGCGACTAAAGGTAAGCAGTTGGCGAGTCAGCAGTGCTCCGCGTGTAGCTGCTTCCATAATGTTGTCAATGTACTCCGGCGGGACTGCTCCCGGATCGGTGCGGGCTCGCAGAAGTTCACCGCACGCCATGATAATTCCCAGGATGTTGTTAAAGTCGTGAGCCGCTCCACCGGCGAGCCGCCCGACGGCTTCCATTTTCTGAGCGTGCCGAAGCTGATCTTCAGCGCGCTTCTGCGCGGTAATATCGCGGGCAATGGTGGAAGCTCCAATGATGTTGCCGTCTGCGTCGCGAATAGGCGAGACAGAGATCGAAACATTCAGACGTCGCTTGTCTTTGGTGACTCGCACGGATTCAAAATACTGGACCCTTCGCCCTTGTCGGATGTTCTCCAGGATGTGCGGAATCTCGTCTGCCCGCTCCTTGGGGGCAAGAAAAGCGATGGACTTGCCAATCACTTCTTCCGCCTTGTAGCCATAGAGGTGTTCAGCTCCCTTGTTCCAGTTAGTAATGATGCCGTCTAGGTTCTTTCCTATGATTGCATCCTGAGAAGAATCGACGATCAGCGCCAGCCTGCTTTGGGATTGCCATAGTTGCCGGTCCTTTCTTTCCTCCAACTCCTTGTGGACGCGACGCAGTTCCTCTTCAATACGCTTGCGATGGCTGATATCGCGGATGGCGCTCAATACCAGTAACCCGTTGCTTGTAGGCAGCGGACTCAGGCTGATCTCTACCGGAAACTCTGATCCATCGCGCCGTCTGCCGCAGAGATCTAGGCCGGCTCCCATGCGGCGGACCTTGGGCTGTTTGGTGAAATGTTGTCGATGATCCCGGTGCTGCGGGCGCAGGCGGTCTGGGACCAGGATTTCGACCGATTGCCCGATCAGGTCCTCTCGGGTATAACCGAATAGTTCTTCGACCTGCGAATTGACCTGAAGAATAAATCCTTCCCGGTTGACGACCATGGTG
>CAZDYZ010000790.1:0-1756 GCA_964509525.1 uncultured Acidobacteriaceae bacterium | reverse complement strand
CCTCGGTACCAAGGTGCTGTTGCGCCAGCAAACCCCGAGCCGCCCCGGTCAGCTCATCCTGGAATATTATGATCAGCCCCAGTTGATGGGCATTTACGATCGCTTGATGCGTTAAGGCGCTCGCTCATGGCACCCTGCACCTTCGAGCAGATTTTCCATTCGACACCTCGTCGTCCCGGTGCCGTTGACAACTCTGGGCCACGCGTTAGATTTAACTTGTAATTCCCGGGAGCACTTTCATGGCATGGAAATGGCCGGGTGTATCCAATAACGGTCAGACTGAAGAGTGGACAGGCTTCATTGATCAGGGCGTTTCGCTCGAGGGCACCCTTACCCTCACCGGAACTTTCCGCATCGACGGGCACGTCAAGGGCAACATCATCTCCGAACAAACGGTGGTCCTCGGCGAAAACGCCAAAGTCGAAGGCCAGATCGAAGGGAATCGCGTGGTGATAGCCGGCCGCTTCGACGGCGTGATTTTCGCCAAAGGTCGGGTCGAAATTCAGCCCAAAGGCGTGGTCACCGGCGAAGTGCACTCGCCCTGCATGGTCATCGATCCTGGCGGCATCTTCGATGGCCGTTGCCACATGCTCGCTTCTTCCGAAGCCGCCGCCGGCGTGACCATCCCAATTCGCGCGGTCAGTCAGGCCTGAATTTCACTTCATTAATTTAGTATTGATTGAATATAGACGTAAATCACTCGTGCCCGTGCGCTGTGGCCACATGGTAGAAGTCGTATCCCCTCATTCGTTGAGCCCCTGCTCCAAAGTACTTGGCGCGGTATTCACACGCCGAAAAATCACCCTCCAGCCTCAATCCCCGCAGTGCAAGAAATTCGGCAACTTCGCCTGGGTGCAGCCCAAATGTCCACGGCTCCCCTATGCTCCGAACGTCATTCAGTAACCTCTCTGCCCCATCGAAATCCACCGAACCATCCAACAGTCCGGCATCGACATAGGTGAAGATCAACTGGGTACCTTTCGCGCAACTGCCGACATAACGCAGCACCGAATCGACGGAACGGACGGTCAAATAGTTCGTCACACCCTCCCAGATAAACACCGTTGCTTGTGCCGAGTCGAAGCCCACGCGCGGCAGCTCTACCGGTAGAGATTGGCGATTGAAATCCATCTCAACCAGATGGACGTTTTCGGGAAGCTGCGGCAGGACCTTACGGATTAGCGCGCGCTTAACGGCAAGTGTGTCTGGATGATCCACTTCGAAAACCGCCACCTTCTGAAGCTCGCGTAGGCGGTATCCGCGGCAATCAAAGCCAGCCCCGAGGATCACTACTTGAGGCACACTCTCCTGCAATGCCCGAAGGAGCGCATCGTCTATGAATTTTGTTCGCGCGACAGCCGAAGTCCGCGCTCCCGGCAGACGCCGATCCGCATACCAATCCACCAGCATCGCCAATAGCGGTACCCTCGAGAGCGACACCGCCCTTCTCAGCCCGGGCCGAAGAAAGCAAGCCGCAAATGGATCGCGGAACAACCGCTTCTCCTCGGAGCGAACCGATTCCGTCGCCCGGAAGAACGCCATGTACTCAGCCGTACGACTACTCTGGTTGCGGTCCATCCGGATCACCCGATTCCGACCCGCCATTTCCAAAGAATACAACGAGTGAGCCTGCTAGAGATTTCCCGTGACCCCTCGCACTTGGCCCGAACCAGGGCCCCAGCATCCCTCACCGACATAACCCACATAATCCAGGTTATAGGTTATGTGCTCTCCATCAACAGCTATCCTTCACTAA
>CAZDYZ010000789.1:0-5661 GCA_964509525.1 uncultured Acidobacteriaceae bacterium | reverse complement strand
CCCAGTAACCCATCGGGCGCGGTGATGAGCCCCGATCACATGACCTCGGTAATGAAGCTCGCCCATGACCGCGGCATCTATGTGGTCTCCGACGAGTGCTACGTGTACTTGAATTTCAGCGGGCAACCGTTCTCGGCGGGTAGCGTCCACGAAGTCAAAGAACGGCTGATCATTATTGGCTCTCTTTCGAAGACGTACGCCATGACCGGCTGGCGGCTGGGTTGCGCTCTGGGCCCCGCGCCGATTGTGAGTGCTATGCACAAGTTGCAGAGTCAAAGTACGTCCAACCCAACGTCGATTGTTCAGAAAGCAGCGGTGACCGCTTTGACCAGCTCGCAGCAATGCGTGCAGGAGATGCTAGCGGGCTATATTACGCTGCGCGACAAGGTGGTGGAGGGTCTGCGCGCAATTCCAGGCCTCACCTGCGCGTCACCGAACGGAGCTTTTTATGCCTATCCCAACGTCAGCCATTACTTCGAGAGCGGAGGACTGAACTCCTCATCCGATGTCGCCCGCAGACTGCTGCACGAGGCGCATGTGGTCGTCGTTCCGGGCGAAGGCTTTGGGACCCAGGATCACATTCGGCTCTCGTACGCGGTTTCGGCGGAGAATCTGGATCGGGGATTGGAACGTATGCGCACGTTTTTCGCTAACATTTAGAAACGACTTTCGCCCCCCAGACAGCTCTCTCGAACCTGGGAATTCAGACGATGTCGTAATCACAAGCCATGTACTTAAGGTCCTAATGGCTGACTATTATCAGACATTTTACCTGGCTCTGTAGGGCCCCGGAACTGATGTCCGAACTCTACCCATTGCTGTTGATGCCCATCTTCGACGAGCGGCCCTGGGGCGTGCACGACCTGCGTCCTATCTATGCCAAGATGGTAAAGGAGCCCATCGGTGAGAGCTGGCTCACGTGGAAGGATAATCGCGTGGCGAACGGGCCCCTTGCTGGACACACGCTTGGGGAAGTTTCCAAACAGTACCGCCGTGATCTGGTCGGACAGGGCGCATGCTGCGACGATCGCTTTCCCTTACTGGTGAAATTTTTGTTTCCCAGCGATAAGTTGTCGGTGCAGGTGCATCCCGACGATGCGCAAGCGCGAAAGTCCGGTCAACCATGCGGAAAAACCGAATGCTGGTACGCGCTGGCCGCCAAGCCAGGGGCCCAGGTTGCACTCGGCTTGAAGCCGGGGACGGTGTTGGACGACTTCGAGCAAGCGATTCGCGACAATCGTGCAGAACAGCTGCTGAACTGGGTGGACGTGCAGCAGGGTGACATACTCTATGTCGCTGCCGGCACGGTGCACACCATCGGCGGCGGGATGATTCTAGTCGAGACGCAACAGGCCTCAGACGTCACCTATCGTCTTTACGATTACGGGCGTCGGCGGGAACTTCATCTTGCCGACGGACTGGCCGCGACAAAGCTCAGCACGAATGCTGGGAAAGTGGTCCGCCGCGCCGGCGACAAGGGCCACGTTTTGGTGCGTTGCCCATTCTTCCAAGTCGAGAAAATCAACCTGCGCGAGCCTTTGTATGGGGAAGTCACGCCCGCATCACCCCACGTTGTTGTCGCGGTAAACGGTTCCGGAATCGTAGAATCCCGAGGTATGGAGGCAATCAGCTTTGCCACGGGAGAAGCCGTGGTCATTCCCGCCGCGGTGAGCGCATACACAGTGCGCCCGCAGTGGGAGCTCGAGATCATGCGCATGACGCTGCCCACGGAGGCAGTAGCGGAGCCACAGACCGCGCTGGGGCAATTCGTCAATGCTCCGTAACAACCAAGGGCGCTGGCCTCACCCAGCACAAAGCGGACGAAGTTGAGCTTGCGGGTTTCCGGGCTCAGAGACGAAATCCCGAACACAGCGAGGGACCTGGCTGGTGGCCAATTCGGGCAAGTTTGCTTTTTATCCCGTCATTCTCGCCGGCGGACGCGGCACACGCTTCTGGCCATTGAGTCGCAAACACATGGCCAAGCAGCTGCTGCCCCTCAACAGCCAGAAAAGCATGCTTCAGGAGACTGTGGAACGCCTTTCGCCGCTGGCCGAGACAAAACAATTCTGGATCATCACCAACCAAGATCTGCGAGAGGCGATAGTCCGCCAGCTCAGGGGTCTGGAGAAGAAACAGATCATTGCCGAACCAGTAGGGCGAAACACAGCTCCCGCAATTGGGTTGGCGGCATTTCTTCTGGCGCGACGCGATCCCACAGCTGTCATCGGCATGTTTCCTTCCGACCACGTCATCGAGAACCAAAAGCGTTTCGGTAGGGACATCAAGCAGGGGGCAGCGATCGCCGCAGACGGTGACAATATCGTGGTGGTCGGCATTCCTCCGACACGCGCCGAGACTGGCTATGGCTACATTGAAGTGGGCGGCAAGGCTGAGAAAAACGTTCTGCAAGTTCGCCGCTTTACGGAGAAGCCTTCCCCCGAGGTGGCAGAGCAGTTCTTGCGGTCGGGGAATTTCTTTTGGAATAGCGGTATGTTTATCTGGAGTGGACGCACGCTGGTGAATGCACTCCGCGAGCATCTGCCTACCACGGCGCGGTTACTGGAAGACATTGCCGCAAGCCATGGAACTGCCAGCTTCAACCAGACACTGGCCAAGCTTTATCCCAGGTGTGAAAACATCAGCATCGATTACGCAGTTCTGGAACCGCGCTCGGCGAAGGGCGAAGGCAAGTCCGGCATCTACTGCATCCCCGCGAGCTTCGGTTGGAATGACCTCGGCTCCTGGACCGCACTCTACGAACATCATAGTTCCGGCAAGGCCGACGAAAACGTGATCCAGGCGCAGCAGAGCTTCACTCTGCATGCGCAGGGGAACTTTATCCACTCCAGGGGAAAGTTTGTTGCGGCCGTGGGAGTGAAGAACCTGGTCGTGGTGGAGACCGACGACGCGTTGTTGATCACTACGCGCGAGCATTCCCAGGACGTGGGTAAGATTGTGCAGCATCTGGACGAAAAGAAGCTGAGACGGCTGGTATAGCGGTGATCAAGCTGAAAGCGGAGCTCCGCATGGGTCCGCCAGGAGTTCCGGAAGTTGACAGGGGACAATGGCCGGGCAAGATAGAGGGCGTGCCCCGACAGGTGACGCCTGTCCTGTTTATCGGCGGGAAGGCAGGGCCGGTAATCGCCGCGGTTTGATTCGCTAAAGGCAAATATCGATGTCGGCACAGATCAAGTTCGGAACCGATGGATGGCGGGGTATTATCGCCGAGGATTTCACCTTCGACAACGTCCGGAGGGTGGGCAATGCGATAGCGAGTTACGTCTACAAGAACGAAGACGTCAGCAAGGGGCTGGTTGTTGGTTACGACACGCGTTTCGGGTCGCCGCGTGCAGCGGAAATCATCGCCGAGGTACTGGCTGGCTCCGGAATTGCCGTGCGCCTCTCCGACGACTACACGCCTACACCTGCGCTCTCTTTTGCGGTGAAGCAGCTCGGGACCGCCGGCGGTGTGATGATCACCTCCAGCCACAATCCCTTCAACTGGAACGGCGTGAAGTACAAGGCCAGCTACGGCGGGTCAGGCACGCCCGCCATCATGAAGTCGATTGAGAGCGAGCTGGATTCACCACGCCTCGAACGCAAGGGTGGTAGCGTGACCCTCGCCGACTTCAAGGCTCCCTACGTCGAGGCCATCAAGAACTTCGTTGATCGGAAGGCGATTCAACAGGCTGGGTTCAAGTTTGCCATTGATGTAATGTACGGTGCTGGTCGCGGAGTGCTAAAGGGAATCTTTGAGGAGAACAATACCGAGCATCTCGAAATCCGGTCAGAGATTAATCCGCTCTTTCCCGGCATTAACCCCGAGCCGATCCCGCCGCACATTGCCACGCTGCAGAAGACAGTGGTGTGCGAGCGCTGCCAGGCGGGAATGGCCACCGACGGCGACGCGGACCGCATCGGTGCAGTCGCGGAAGACGGCAGTTTCGTGGATTCGCACAAGTGCTTCTCCGTCATCCTGGAGTGGCTTTTGAAGCGCAAACAGTGGCCGGGCGAGATCGTGCGGGCATTCAACACCACCTGCATGGTGGACCGCATCGCTGCGAAACACGGCCGCAGGTTGCACGAATGTGGCATCGGGTTCAAGTACATCTGCGATCTCATGCTCGCGCGTGACATTCTGATCGGCGGAGAAGAGTCGGGCGGCATTGGGATTCGGCGGCATATGCCGGAGCGCGATGGCATTCTGAATTCGCTGCTGCTGGCCAACATTATGGCGGAAGAAGGGAAACCGCTCGGCCAGCTGGTGCGCGATTTGCAGCAAGAATATGGTGAACACCACTATGGCCGGCTCGATCTGCAGCTCAACAATGAGGCTAAAGACAAGGCGATTCGTCGCGCCAACGCCCGGCCGACGAAGATAGGCAGCTTTGCAGTGCAGACATTGAAGACGATAGATGGCGTGAAGTTCTTCCTCGACGCTCCGACCAACGGAAATGGCGCCGAAGCTTGGGTACTGGTTCGCGCTTCAGGAACCGAGCCGCTACTGCGGATCTATTGTGAGGCGTCATCTCCGGGATTGGTCGCGCAGATCTTGAAAGAGGCAACAGCATTTGTCCAGGAGGGTGGTGAGGTTGTTGCGCCGGTGCTTTCGGAAGCGAAGACACCATAGGGCTGCTTCGGGGCGAGCGCTATTTCTGGCATACTGGAATCAGGCAAGGAGAACGACTGCAGCAGTTGTGTATATCGCTCTCCGCACTCTCACAGGATGGCAAACACTCTTACCTCGCAACCAGCTGATTCGCCTGAGGTGCGCCGCTACAATCGGCTCCAGCGCTGGCTGAGCATGGCAGACGCAGTGATTGGATTCGCTCTGCTGATTGTATTGCTGGTCACCGGCTGGACGGGCAAACTGCGCGACTGGTCCTACCTGGGCGCCCGTCAGAACTACGTTTATGCGGTTTTTCTGTACGTCTTGATGTTTTCGGTTATAGCCAAAGTCCTGAGCACGCCCTTCGATTACACGGGGTTTCGTCTGGAGCACCAATACCACCTTTCCAACCAAAAACTCCGCGACTGGCTGTGGGACGAATGCAAGGGATGGTTGGTCAATCTCGTGCTCGGCGCACTAATGGTTGAAATCGTTTATTCCATTATTCGAATCGCGCCGCAACGTTGGTGGATCGTTGCCTGGGTGGTCTTCGTCGGACTGTTTCTGCTGATGGCACAGCTTGCCCCGGTTGTGCTCATGCCCATCTTTTACAAGTTTCAGCCGCTGGCGAATGATGGCCTTCGTGAGCGCCTAACAAGACTTGGCGAACGTGCCGGTACGCGCGTTCGGGGGGTGTATGAGTGGAAGCTGTCGGAGAAGTCGAAGAAGGCAAACGCGGCGCTCACCGGAATGGGTTCGACACGCCGAATCATTCTTTCCGACACTCTCCTTGAACACTACACGGACGATGAAATCGAGGCCGTGCTTGCCCACGAGCTGGGGCATCACGTTCACAGACATATTCTGAAGAGCATTCTTATGCAAGTCGGAATCACCTTCTTCGGTTTTTGGCTGGTCAACCAGGTTCTTCGGTTTGTGATCGGAAAAAACTGGTTGCCGGCGCTCAACCCGCGGCTCTACGACTTCGCGAACCTGCCCCTCATTGTGCTAGTGGTGACGATTTTGAGCTTCCTGCTGATGCCGGCGCTGAA
>CAZDYZ010000788.1:0-6694 GCA_964509525.1 uncultured Acidobacteriaceae bacterium | reverse complement strand
CATAGCTGTGCCAGGGCAGACTGGAATTGACGCCCCAGTTCAACGTGTTCCTTTGGTCATGGTCCACCGGGGCGTATCCCGGTGGTATGTCGAGTGGGCAATCCGAGGTAACGGGGACGGGGCAGATTAAACCTCCTGTAATCGGTGAGGTGGCCTGCGCGATTTGATTGGCATACACCAAGTGGAACTGTGCGCGATGCCAAAGCACCGGGGAACGCAGAATAACATCCCACCCCTGGATCAGGGCCTTGTACCAGGTGATCGGCCAGAAGAGGTTGGATTCTCCGATGTTATTGTGGTCGAGCCAGTTGCTCGCATTGGTTTGATAGTTGTCAACTTCAAAGTTCCATCCGCGATAGGGAATGATAAGGCTGGCCTCCCACTGTTTGTCGCGCTCGCCCTGAAGCGGGGCAAAGGTCAGATTTTGGCTGTTGGCCAATCCGAAGAGGGCACCGGTGGCTGTCACCAGCGGCGGGGGTTGATAGTACTCTCCCCAGAATCCGCGCAACACCCAATTCAGGTGCGGGATCTTCACCGCGATGCCAACACGCGGATCGGTCGCATTCTGAGCGATGGACGATCTGAACTCCGTCTGGCGAAGCCCGGTGATGATTGTCAACCATCGGGTCACGTTGAAACGGTCGCTGATGAATTCCACCGCGACGCCCCCGTTTACGCTTATGGAAGAAGGAGGGAAGTTTGGCGTGCCATCGGTGTACTGGTTATCGAAGTAGTTGTGCTGGTGCTGAAAGAACCCGTACACTCCGGCTTCCAGATCATTTCTCCAGAAAGTTTTGTTGAGCATCCCCTGCATGCCGACGTAATTGGCAACCTGGTTTACCGAGGAGATCACAGGATAGTCGTTCGCACCCCCCAGGTAGTCAGCGGCGTTGTAATGATAGAAGGGAGAAAGAGTGAGCAAAGTCGTTGGATTGAAGGTGTGAACCCAGGAAAAGATGATGTAGCCATCGGTCTCGCGCTCGCCATCACGAAGTCCGTAGCTGGGGACCTCTCCCGACGATTCCAGGATCTGGTTCCCGGTAGAGTTGGGATCAGGATCAATAGGAATCTGGTCATAATCCTGCCGCAACGAAGTGACCATGCGAAACTGGTTCTGGGAGTCGTGGTTGTAGATGAAAGAGGCGAACCCTCCATAGCCGTTTTGCGCATCGTGAACAACCTGCGGAATCGGAGTTTGAAGTCCGTAATTGCTCCGATTTCCGTTGAGGCTGGCATAGTAGGCAAACCGCTGCGTATGTCCGCCGCAACTGATCTGATCGTCCGTCTGGTAAGAATTGCCTGCGGTAACGACCAGATCGCATTGTCGATCGCGTTCAAAACCAGTCCGCGGTGCGATGTTAAACATTCCGTAGGTACGATCCCCGTAAGTGGCGTCGTAGCTGCCTTGCAGAACTTCGAGGTAATCGATGTCTCTCGGCACAATCTGCGGCCCGAGATTACTGGCGATATTGGTATTGGGGATTGGGACGCCATCAATCAGCCACTGCACCTGGTGACCTCCGTTCATATGCAACATGTCGTGCGTCACATACGTGGCCGGCACGAAATCCGTGATCATCTCCAGACCATTGGTGCGGTCTGCCCCAGGTGTTAACTGGATGTCCTGGCGGTTAAGCATGGTCGTCGGAGTCACACTGTCCATCGGCGCCTCTACGGGATTTCCTGAGACGACAACATTTTCTTTCGCGCCGGCTACTGCAAGCCTGAAATGCATCACGGGACTGGTATCGGATTGAACAATGACATCCTGTTGCGTTTCGAGGAAGCCCTGCGACGAGACAGTAACCGTGTAAGTCCCGATGGGCACCGAACGGAATTCGAATCCTCCGTCATTGTTGCTATCCTCGGACTGCTTCCAGTCTGACATCTGGGCCTTCAGCGTAATGTGGGCTCCTTGAACAGGGCGGTGCTGGGGATCATGAACCACACCTCGGACATTCCCGAAGATCGTCGCGTATAGAAGCGAACCAGGGAAGAGCAGAGCCGTTGTCAGAATCGCAAGCAGTGGCGGCGGCATTCTTTCAAACGAGTACATAGCTGTTCTCCAGGGACCACATCGCATGCACATGCTCCATCTGCTTACGCCGCAGAGAGCTGGCAGGCGTCAGGGACCACAGCTTTCGTAGCAGGAAAGATTCTTTGGCGAACCGCCTGTTACGCCTAAGCGAACAAGCTAATCCTGGCCCGCTGAGCGAGCGTAAGACAGTTCCCGCGATGTACGTTCTACCGAATCAGGATTGCGAGACAGGTGGGCCACGTTCTCGACTGGCATCTGACGATTGCAACGCGATGACGGCTGACGCGGTCATTCGACCGAAGCGTCCCCGGAGGCTGATACCCAGAACGCAGGACGATACTTTCAGAGCCGTCGGAGATTGAAGGAGCGCCCGGAAACCTCGGTGTGGGCAGTTGAGGGCGGTGGCGCGGAAGCCGTCCTCGCCAGACGACATCGCGCAATGATGCTTGCCATTGCGCCGGCAGCATGCTGGGATGGCAATGGGCTGCGCCGCCAGGAAAGGTAATGCCAGCTCGAAGCACAACAGAGAGAGCAACAAACTGGCCGAGGCACGGCGCATAACGAAAGCCATTCTACTACGACCGTGCTCTTTTTTGGGTTGGGTGCCCCTCGCGATGAGCCGGCACCGCGCCGGAGTAATCGCGACCCAAGGTTTCTGGCGTGGCCTGCATCACATGCGCAAGCTCGCTGTAGCAGAAGGGGGTGATGGCATTGTCCGGCGCTCGGATTTGCCGGCGTTGAGTTTGCAGAACTCGTTGATTATGGAACCGGACGGCTGCGTGCCTGAGCAGAACAGGAGCGCCGGATACGTCCCTGTGTTACACAGCGCGCCGCGGCTGTTTACTTGCACGTCCTTGATTTCAAGGCGCACAGTTATGACCGAATTCAGCCACAGTTCGTATATGCCACTCTTGGATTCCGCGTAGTGTGAACCTCCGTAACCTGTGGCTAGTCGCCAGGAGGGTGACGCTCACCCAGAACGCATTGAGAACTTGCGGCTAGTCTCCCGACGGCAGCAGTTCGTAGCTTTCCTCCTCCGAGGAATAATCGACGTCCTGCACCTTGGGGCCTTGAAGGGCCGTAACGCCGTTCTTGTGCTGCCAATCACTCGTTTGCCAGTTGACGTTCTTCGAAGTCGTCATCTTTATTGTCACCATCCTCAGAATTTGCGTCCGGAAGCCCATATCCGGCTTCACGTGTAGCAGTAGATCGCGAATTTGCTTTTCTGTACAAACCGAGTTGTCCGCCTCGGCCCACTAGGACAAAATGACCCAGCGGTTGGCCTTTGCACTGCGGGGACTGTGATGTTGACTTATGAACGCTACGACCGATCTTCCCAATACCGTGTCCGACACCCTGAGCCTCAAACAGATCGCGAGCAACTTTCCTACCTCAGAAGCCCGCGCCTTCCTGTTGATGCCAACTCTAACCTTGGAAGCACGCCAGCAGGAATTGCTGGCGTGGCACAAATGGGCCCAGCACAGCTAAAATCCGCGCCACGATGTTGTTTGAGACCATCCTGGCCTCGTCCAAAACGGACGGAGTCCTCTATTACACGGACATGCCGGCACATGGGTTGTCCATCCCGGGATGTTTCTGGTCACCGAAGAAGTCTTCGATACCTGCATGCCCGAGCCCAACCGGATTTGGAACGCGGAGACAGATCGCGTCATCACGCCTTAGGTCTTCGGAGCGTCCCAGTGAGCGACATCACGGAAGCTGGTCCGCGCTGGAAGGTCGACGTGGGGTTGCAGGATCTCGACTCCTGGCTGCGCGGCGACCGACGATTGCAAAGAGTGGCCACGTTCTCGAAACCCTGATGACCAGCCGGGAATTTCCCGAGTTCCTGAGCTTGCCAGTTACGACTTATTGGACTAGAACCTGAAGCATGGGCGCACGCTTGGATTCCCCTGCCGACATTGAAATCGACGAGGCGTTACTTTCGGAGTTGCAGACACACGTGGCCGGGCGCGAAATTGAGAAGGGCCTGGCCTGTCTCGATTTGCACAAAGCAGTAATCGCCGGCATCGGTCCCACACAGACCCATGCCGCTCGCCTGCTCCTTCTGGTTGCCGTCTGGAGTGACATTGGCTTTGCCGCCTCGCCCCCTGTCAAAGAGCTTCTCTCCCGCTTCGTTGCCGGCTCGCGCTCTCGGCTTACTATCGCCGACTACATTTGCCTCCGCATGACCCATGGCATGGTGGCGATGGCGGAGGAAGCGATCGAAACCGCGATCTCTCATTTCGATTTTGTGCTGAGCCTGCCTGAAGAGCTGGATAACCGGTTTCTTTTGGCCATCGCATACTACTGGAAAGGCCGCTGCCTGCGCCGTCGTGGCGATTACGACGAAGCTCTGATCTTTACCGGCCAGGGAAGGGACCTGGCCCTTGAACTCAGGGCCCCCCGCATGGCCGCTGTGATGCAGGTCCTCGAGAGCTGGCTGCTGTTCCAGCAGGGCAAATGGAAAGAAGCCATGCGCGTCTCAGAGGCGGCCGAAAACACGCTTCGCCAGACTGACGACTACGTGACGCTCGGTAACATCCAGTCCTTCTACGGACGTATGGCGCGGCGCGAAGGCCGGCTTGATAAAGCCATTGAACTGTTCGTCAGCGCGATTGAATATTACCGCAGGCGCGATTCACGGCATCCCAACCTGGCACGTTCGCTTGCTAATATGGCGCTGGCCAAGCGCGGCATTGCCTTGCAGTTGCAGCGACGGGTCGACCTCGACGCCCAACGGCGACGCCGCACCTCAAGCCGAAGCGGGGAATCGTCCAGGCGTCCGGCAGCCTCGGCCGCGGGCGCCGACCATCGCCGCCGCTTGACACAATTGCGGTGTGAGGCGCTCGAGCATCTCGACGCTGCCCGAGAAATTTACGGCCAGCGGCCGACACATCATGGCGTTGGTACGGTCTATCTCAATGCCGCCTATCTCCACCTTGATGGCGGCGACTTCCAGCATGCGGAAGAAGAGTCCGCATCCGCCTATCAGCTGGCGGAACAGAAGCACGACTACATTCTGATGGGACGCGCGCGTATTCTGCAGTGCATGATTGAAAATTCAAAGGTCGAAGAGGAAATTGGCGGCGGTTCCGATCCCGGCAGCCATGCGCGCCGCGCCCTCGATTTCAGCCAGCAAGCAGTCAAACTGGCCAAGCATACCCAGCATCACCATCTGCTCGCGACTGCCTATCTCTGGCAGGGCCTGACCCAATGCAACTCTTTCTTTGACAATGTGGAAGCTGCACGCGAATGCTACGACCTGGCCCGCGCGGCTTGTGGCGCGAACCCGGCCGATAGCATATGGCAGGATCTGCGGGCGTTGCACACGAAGGTCGTTCGCAAGGGGACTGTTGACCCGGTCCTAAGAGCCTGGTCGCAAGGGGCTGTAGGCGAAAAGTCGTTCCGCGAGATCAGCGATGAGTTCGCCGAAATTGTCATCGCCCGGGTCTGGGAACGAGAGGGCCGTAAAGTGTCGCGGGTGGCGACGCGACTCTCGATCTCTCCCAAAAAGGTCCGCCGCATCCTCGCGCGCGTCGGCCGTCGTAAGCCCAAACCAAAATAAAGAGCGCTTCCGCAGGCCTCGCCGGGCATCCGCTCTCCAGTTCGCCACGGACTGGATACCGCTTTGTGAAGTGATTGACTTCGACCCGGCTCGTGATTGACCACAATTGCATGCGCCCCTCGAAAATCCCGAAAGAGCCTGGCCAGTACCGCCAGCAGAGACTCGGAACAGGAGGGCTCGATGATCAGTTAATCGCATGCCTTCCGTAAGATCGCCTTCTCACCTCAAGTTCGAAGCCAAGGGGAATCCCAACGAGCTGGTTGCGGTGGTTCTCAGCCCATCTGTACATTAGCGCTTTTCCACCCGGATGCGGCTAGGTCCAGGGAGTCACGATATTCTTCACCGTTGCCTCGAAGTCAGAAGCGTTGCGCGTAACGAGAGCCAATCGGTGGACCTCTGCGGTGGCAGCAATGAACGCGTCGCGGGGTTCCATGGGGCGGCCTAGGAATTCACCGCGCGCCACAAGTCTTCCGCACGCATCCGCCACCTCGAGGTCGACCGGTAGGATCCTCCCCGCAAAGCGTGCAATCAACTCCTTTCGCAGCCATCCGTCGAGGCGTCTGTGACGCCTTCCAGCTGCAAGGCGTTCGATTCCATAGCGCAATTCGGTGATCGTCACCACACTAAGGAAAACGCTGTCTTCATTCACCCCCGCCAACCAAACAAGCACGCCTTCATTGGGTCGCTGTTTCATCGGCTCGGAGATGACGTTTGTATCCAGCAGAAAATTCATAGCTCGACTCCGCGCAGACGCACCGGGAGGCGTCTGAGCTTCAGCCCGGAGCCGCGCAGCGGGGATGCTGCCAGAAACTGCGCCAGGTTGCCCTTGCGCTCGGACTTCCTTTCCCACTGCTCCGCAGCAACGATAACTGCGGTCGTCCGGCCGTGCTTGGTGATTTTTTGCGGCCCCTCCGATTTTGCCTTGTCGATCAGTTCACTGAATTTCGCTTTTGCCTCCGCCACCGTCCATGTATGCGTGCTCATGAGCTACCTGCCCGTAATTCGCTGAATTATAGTCATAATAGTCATTTTTATCATCAGAGGCAATGATGCAAAAGCCAACTAATCAAGCCCCGTAGACGGTTTGCTCT
>CAZDYZ010000787.1:0-3992 GCA_964509525.1 uncultured Acidobacteriaceae bacterium | reverse complement strand
CGCTCTGTATGGAATAACGGCGATTATGGCGCCGACGATTGGTCCGACTCTTGGCGGGTGGATCACATTCAACTACTCCTGGCGATGGATCTTCTTTATCAATCTTCCGGTTGGCGTGATCACGTGGTTCCTGGTACGCCGCTTCGTCGAGGACCCTCCTTACCTACAGCGGCTGAAAAGAGCTGGAGTGAAGTTGGACTATGTTGGGATCGCTCTTCTGACCATCGGGGTTGGCGCGTTGCAAATTCTGCTCGACAAAGGCCAGGAAGACGATTGGTTTGGATCGCGGTTCATCACGACGCTCGTGGTCATTTCGGCAGTATGCTTGATCTCTCTGGTCATCTGGGAGTGGTTCGCGAAAACACCAATTATCGATGTCCGGATGTTCAAGAACTTTAACTTCGCCAGCGCGAGTCTGATGATGTTCATGCTCGGCATTCTGCTGTTCAGCAGCCTGGTTCTAATGCCTCAGTTCCTCCAGACACTTCTGGGATACACCTCGGAACTTGCTGGACTTGCCCTTTCGGCGGGGGGAGTTGTGTTGCTAATCGAAATGCCGATCATGGGCCAGCTGACAACCAAAATTCAGGCGCGCCGCCTGATTGCGGGTGGCTGGCTGGCGTTGTCGATTGCAATGTTCTACTCGACAAAGAGAATTGACCTCCAGATCAGCTTTAATGCGGCCGTGTGGCTTCGCATCGCCCAGGTCATAGGCTTGGGGTTTCTCTTCGTGCCGATTACCCTAGTTGCCTACATCGGAATTGCACCGGAGAAAAACAACGCTGTAGCCGGTATCGTGAATTTCATGCGCAACATGGGAAGCAGCGTGGGGACGTCGCTGGTTACGACCTTGATCGCGCGACGTTCGCAACTCCATCAGCTAAGGCTCGTGGAGAAAGCGAGGGTTGATAATCCCAATTTTGCGACTTCGGTGCAAGGATTGACGCAGCACTTTGTGAGTGCCGGACTTGGAGGGCATGAAGCGCTCGCAACCTCCTACGCGCGGATTTATCAGGCGTTGCAAGCCCAGGCCGCCAGCCTGGCATACATTGACACGTTCATGGTTCTTTCCATTGCCGCGGCTGTCATGTTCTGTCTGAGTTTTGTTCTGAAGAAAAATGATCCTCGCGCGGGTGGAGCGAGAGTGGCGGAATAGTTAAGCAGTGAAAGCGAAATCAAGCAGCGCAAAATTATTCTGTGTCCAACTTTCCGGAGTTCTCGGTAACGGCGTATCACGATCCGGTATGGCTCGCCGAACATTACAAAAACCAATGTGATCGCCCTGCATGTATAGGGCTGCGGAAAAGTTGCTATGCGAGTTCGTTGCGTCGACGGCGCGACGACACTGCGAGACGTTTTAAGAATCACTCGCCTACACGGGATCGAGGGCGCAGGCATCATCGATCGGGGAAAGGCCTGGGAGCTAACTCTGTCACTTGCGCATAGGGGCAACATCGAACTGCTTGCGATGGGAACGCACGGGCCGCCGCGGATTTGACCAGGTGGTGCTCGGGTCGACGACCGGCAGGATAATGCGAAGGGCTGGTGTCCGGTGCTGCTGGTATCCAATCCCTCGCATAATGTGATGACAAGCAGGCCAGATGGACTCCATCGCTTGAGCTGAGTCCTTTATTGCATGGATTTCTCGAATAATTCGAGGCGCCCCTGGGGTGCGCAATTTCGCCTACCGCAGAGTATGACGCGGAGCAGATCATGCTGCATGGGACCGAATGAACCCCCGATCTGGCCAGAGCGCAAGCGATCATTGCTGCACGCACAGAAGAACTCGATAAACTGATTTCAGAAGACGAACGAAGGAATCAACGTAATCGTCGCAGTGAGATTCGGAAGACCACATGAAGAGATTGTGCGCCACGCAAGGGAAGCGGAAGCAAGTCTAATTATCATGCCTGCGCACGGAGGCGACGCTGTGGACCTTGCAATTTTCGGCTCGACAACCTATCGGGTTATGCACTTGGCATCTTGCCCGGTACTGCGGCTCACACTTGATCGAAATATAGAAGGAAACGGGGTCGTATGATCAACATCATCACCATTGAACGCGAATACGGATGTGGTGGCGGAGAAATCGCTCAGCTGGTGGCAAACCGCCTGGGATGGAAATTATGGGACCAGCGGCTGACAGAAGAAATCGCGAGGCTGGCGAATTGCCCCAAGGCCGTGGTCGAAGCCCGCGAAGAGCGTAACGATCCGCTGTACTACCGCCTCTTCAAATCCTTCCTGCGTGGAAGTTATGAGGGGAGCATCAATGCGCCCAAACTCAACCTGCTCGATAGCGAGACAATACTGAGAATCACGAGGCGCGTAGTTGAGCACGCCGCCGGGAAAGGGAACTGTGTGATCGTGGGCAGAGGGTCACAACAGTTTCTGAAGAGCCGGCTAGACACCTTGCGTGTGTTTCTCTATGCTCCGAGAGAGGACAAACTCCGGCGGCTTTTATCCCGCGGCAAGAGTGAAAAGGAAGCGGAAGAGCTCGTGGATACGATCGATCGCGAACGCGCTGATTTCATCCAGAAATATTTCAATGTCGAGTGGCCCGATCGTGCGATCTATCACGCAATGATGAACACAGCGATCGGCGAGAGCAGTGTGGTTAATATGATTCTGAGTTTTATGCAGAATTACGAGCCACGGGCCACTGCCTGAGAACTCTTCAGGAATTTCGGGCGCGGGCTGCCGATTCGGCCAACAGCTTGGTACAGGCATAGACCGTCCTTGTGTAGGGCATCTGTAAGCCGACGCGTTCTCCCAGCTCCACGACCGCGCCTACCAGAGCTTCCAGCTCCATTGACCGGCCGGCCTCCAGATCCTGCAGCATTGAGGTTTTATGCTCGCCAACTTTTTCTGCGCCCGCAATTCGCTGATCGATGGAAATCGGCAACTCCATGCCCAGCTTGAGGGAAACTGCTTCCACTTCCTGCATGATGTTGCGGATGAGAGAACGTACTCCAGGATCGCGTACCATCTGGACCAGTGTGGAGCGCGTCAACACGCTGACAGGATTGAAGGAGGCGTTGCCCATGAGTTTGACCCAGATCTCGTTGCGGAGATGAGTGCTGATGGGGCTGCGCAGCCCCGACGCGATCATCGCTTCTGCAATTTGGCGACAGCGGTCCGAGCGACCACCATTCGGCTCGCCCAGAGAAATGCGGTTTCCCTCGATGTGTTGAATCACTCCAGGTGCCGTAATCTCAGTCGAAAAGTACACGATGGATCCGAGCACACGATGCGCTTCGATAGCAGATGAAATCACACCTCCAGGATCGATGCGCTCCAGCCGTAGACCGTCCCACTCGCCGCCAAACCCCTGGAAATACCACCATGGAATTCCGTTCTGTGTGCTGACGACTGTGGTGTCGGCTCCCAGAACCGGCCCCAACTGAGGAGCGAGCTGAGGCAAAGCCTGCGACTTTACTGCGAGGAAGACAACGTCCACCGGCCCCACGGTTTCGAGCGAGCCCGTGATTGTGGGCGACACAGCAAAATCTCCCTGGGCGGTCTTTACCAACACACCACGCTCCTGCATGGCGCGAAGATGAGGCCCTCGCGCGAAAAGGGTAACGTCGAACCCGGCCTGGGCCATGCGAGCGCCGATATAGGCTCCGATTGCGCCTGCTCCCGCGATAAGAAATTTCATGCGGAGGTATCCATAAGCGCCGTGGCAACTGCGCGGCGGCGAATTTTCCCTGTCGCAGTCGTGGGAATGCTCTTCACCAGATAGATCTTCTTTGGACACTTAAATTCCGCCAGCGATTCACGACAGTGCTTGATGAGCGCCGTTTCCGTAGCGCCATGCGGTTCGTGCAAAACGACGGCCGCTGCTACTTCTTCTCCCAGTGTGGGATGGCTAAAGCCAAACGTGACCGCCGCTGCTACAGCCGGATGCTTTAGCAAAACGTCGTCAATTTCATGTGGCGCCACATTCTCGCCTCCGCGGATGATGATGTCCTTGATCCGGCCGCTGAGGTGCA
>CAZDYZ010000786.1:0-1804 GCA_964509525.1 uncultured Acidobacteriaceae bacterium | reverse complement strand
AGTCGATGATGCAGGCGATCCGTTCCACCCGCAAAGGTGGCTATGTGAGTTACGTCGGCGTGCCCCACGGAGTCGAACTCAACGGTGAGCAGTTGTTCTACGCGCACATCCACCTCCATGGTGGCCCTGCGCCGGTACGCCGCTTCTTACCCAAACTGATCGATTTGGTACTGAACGGCAAGATCAACCCCGGCAAAGTGTTTGACTTGACCTTGCCCCTCGAGCAAGTGGCGGAGGGCTACCGGGCGATGGACGAGCGTCGCGCAATCAAGACGCTGCTGCGACCGTAAGCCATTGCGCGGTGGGCGCGGATGGAGATCGTGGCAAACAGAATCACGTCATTAATCAACCAGGAGCAGATTATGAAAAGCATTGGAGTTCTCAAGACGACAGCACGCGTGGCGTTCCTATGTGCGGCTTTGGCACCAGTGGCCGCTACCGCTCAGGGCGACATGTCGCACGGCGCCAACAACTTCTATGTGAGCGATAACGTAAAGGCCGAAGTGGTGCGATTCAAGAACACCTACGGCATGGAGGTCGTGGGCATGTTGTTCACTCCCAAGCAGATGGAGCGCGGCAAAAAGTATCCCGCCCTTGTGGTGGGACATCCTTTTGCCGCGGTAAGGCAACAGTCAGCCAACTTGTACGCCACCAAGATGGCTGAACAATCCTTTGTTACCTTGTCGTTCGATCAGTCATTCTGGGGCGAAAGCGGCGGTACACCTCGTGGCGCTGTGCTGCCCGATGTCTACACCGAAAACTTCAGCGCAGCGGTGGATTTCCTCGGTACTCGTGACTTTGTTTCCAGGGACAACATCGGCGTCATCGGCATTTGCGCCAGCGGCGCAATCTCCATCGCTGCGGCCAAGATTGATCCGCGCATCAAGGCGCTGGCCACGGTCAGCATGTATGACATGGGCGAATACTTCCGCTCTGGCTTGCAGCATACCCGTTCGGTCGAAACGAGAAATAAGGACTTGGCAGCTGCGGCAGCACAGCGCTACGTGGAGTTTGAGACCGGCAAGCCGGTTCATGGCCTCGGACAAAACGACGCCGTGTTCCTCGAGGCAGCGGAATCGAATAATTTCTACCAGACGGAAAGAGGCAGGGTCCCCTCGAATGATCGCAGAACAACACCTGCTACCTACGCGAAATTCCTAAACTTTTATCCTTTCAACGACATCGAATCCATTTCTCCCCGTCCGATCTTGTTTGTGGTCGGCGAAATTGCTCCGTCGCGCGGCTACACCGATGACGCGTACAAACGCGCCGCAGAACCTAAAGAGCTTGTAGTCATCAAAGGCGCCAACCGTATCGACCTGTATGATCGTACGGAACTCATTCCGTGGGCAAAGCTGACCTCGTTCTTCAATCAACATCTCAACCGTGCCAAGTAGGACCGGCCTCCGTTGCGTTGAGGCGACGTGTCAATACGTCGCCTGTTTCGTGGGCAAACAAGTCGTGCGCGCACTATTCCGCAGTTACAACAGCTGATTCCCGGCAACCATTCATCACTTATTGAAAGAACGAAAATGAAACTGCTCGCCACAAAATTCATATCGCTTGCGGTGCTCGCTTCTGGGTTCGCTTTTGCTCAGGTCGGAGGGGCATCGACGTCCAATGCCGCTCCAGCTACCTCGGTGCCAGGTTCGCAGTTGGTCAATGTCGCGCGAAGCGGCTCCCAGCCCTCGGCAAAGGCACCGGCCGAATACTTCACCGGTTCCGTACGCATTGATCCCTTGTTCAGGGTGAACGCTCCGTCGCGCACGTCTGGCTCGCTCGTGACGTTCGAGCCCGGGGCTCG
>CAZDYZ010000785.1:0-2411 GCA_964509525.1 uncultured Acidobacteriaceae bacterium | reverse complement strand
CAGGCAAAGGTCAAGATAGCGGGAAGCGATCCCTGGCGTTCGTATCCAAGCGAAGGAACCCAAACCAGCCAGGTCGGCTTCTACTTTATGTACGGCAGCAGTTCCCGGAATTGCGGGGTTCCGGAACAGCGAAGCAGTTCGTACATCATCATCTCAGTGGATGAGATCACGGCGCCAGCTGCGCTCATGCGGTCAAGCCCAATCTTCCAGTTCCACTCGGAGCGCGCGCCCACCGCATCCGAGGCTACGTGGACCAGGTATCCATCGCTGAGCGCCCCCAGCGCCGTCTGGGCCACGCAAATGTGCGCTTCCATACCGCACAGCAACACCGTATTACGATTGCCCGGCAACAGTTTGAGGCGGGAGCGGAACTCGTCGCTCCCAAAGCAACTAAACTCCAGTTTGTCGATGGTGCGCACCTCGGACAACAGCGACGCGACCTCTGGCACCGTGGCGCCCAGCCCCTTGCTGTATTGCGTGGTCACCATGACGGGAATCGACAGAATCTTTGCCAGCCGGAGGAGCAGTTGCGCATTCTTGACCATAGCTTCTTTGTTGAAGATCGGTGGCAGTAGCTTTTCCTGGATGTCCACCACGATCAGTGTGCATTGTGCCGTGTTCAGCAGTCGACGTGCGGCATCGGTATCGGGTGCAACCGGATTCATCAGGGATGACATAAGTTCTCTTCCGCAGCCTTGGTTTGTCTGTTCATTGTAGCGCGCACCCAACAGGCAAGCTCGCAGGGGGATAATTGGGCTCACTTCGTCAGCAGACTGATCAAAAGAACATTTCGTGCAATGCCATGTGATCTATGATACCGGCGTCTGTGATGCCGTCCATCGACGTCGACCCTTCGGCGGAGCATTATTGTTCGAAAAGTGAGTGGAGAAGTCCACAAAGATCGGGGATTTAGATCTCCGGCCTTTCCACGTTCTGGAGGTAGGTTGTGAGCACAGAGAATGCCAATCCGCAGCCGAGATTCACTCGCCGGTCCGAGAAAGAGAGCATTTGTACGTACTGTTTTGCTACGGTACAGACCGATCGGTATGTACCCCTGGAAGACGTGGAAGATATTCACGCAGACGTTTGTCCCGTGAAACCTGAGTATGCGGGTCGCAACGCACTTTAGTAAAGCCAGCTGGAGCCTGTGAGGGCCTCCGCGCTGTGTATCGATAACAGTACCCGTACGCTCCAGCTGCTTCCCTAGTGTTACGGTAAACTCGCACTCAATCCGTTTGCCGCCCAATGCAAAAGTAGAAGCTAACAAGCAGAGTTCCTCGATGTCGTCTGGATAGAATCTGAGTTTTTCTCTTTCATCGGGGCACCTTCCCGGGCGTAGTCTCCAGGCAAAAAGATTGCAACCCAATAGTGGTGAGCCGCGCCCTGAGAAAAAGATTCTGCCAAAAGGTCGGACGGCAACACAATCTCGAACCCAGACACTATCGTGAACCCAGTTGACAGGCCTCATCTCGTACCTCCTGATTGGCCGAGTCATGGATAATGGGGGCACTTGCACGGAGTCGAAGCTGGTTCCCTGATTGGGGAGTGGATTTTCCGCATTAACAGGCCGGTACGGTTGGCGTGACCCTAGCCGGTTTAGGATACGGAGGACACACCCGTTCTCTCCGTATCCCTATCACACGAAAGGGGTAAGACGAAAAAACGTTATTGACTTGGTATTGCCGCTGTGTAAACCTGCTGGCGCAACCAAGTTTCCGATTCGGAGGGCGCGCTCAGGCTATTAGCACCAGTTCCTTTCCCGCAGGCTTGCGCCTGGTGTCACCGGGATTACGGGACCGCGCGCCCTTCGAAGTAGCGGACAAGGTGGCGCGCCGGCAGTGTCATTCATTTTCCTGCTGTGATTCAGCTAGCGCCCAACGCGGCTGGCGAGGATCGTTCTATGTAATCGAAGACTGAATAGAAAGTGCCTGCTGGGAAGTTCGGCAGAGATGGGTGATCAACTCATGAGCGCAACAGCAACCACTCCTTCCAAAGCAGCTCCGCCGCCCAAGGAAAACCTGCTGCTTCCGGTCATTCTGACTGTCATCACGGTCATTGTTGTCATCCTCATCCTAAGAATTCCTCCGGTGCCTCAACCCTGGTCCCAAGGCTACGATCCCACCGGTTACTGGTGGCTGTCGACGCTGGTTGCCGCCGTACCGGTAATCGTCCTGCTGGGGGCGTTGGCCCTTCATCTGAAGGCGCATTATGCCGCACTGCTTGGCCTGACCGCAGCTCTCATCATAGCCATCTTTGGCTTCCACATGCCGGCGCGCATGGCAGGAGCAACCGCCGTGCTGGGTGCAGGATATGGCCTGTTTCCCATCGGCTGGATTGTATTGAACGTCATCTTCATGTACCAGCTGACGGTGGAGTGCGGCCGCTTCGACGTGCTCAAGCATAGCTTGACA
>CAZDYZ010000784.1:0-6852 GCA_964509525.1 uncultured Acidobacteriaceae bacterium | reverse complement strand
ACTGGAACGACCTTGCGTATCGCGGCCGCTGGCGCGAAGCGATCGAACGGCTGCATTCGACCAACAACTTTCCTGAATTCACCGGACGGATTTGTCCCGCGCCTTGCGAGGCTGCATGCGTGCTGGCCATTAACGAGCCCGCGGTCACGATAAAACAAATCGAGAAGAGTATCGTCGAGCGGGGGTTTCAGGAGGGATGGATTCACCCACAGCGCCCCGCGTTCGAAACCGGCAAGAAAGTCGCCATCGTAGGTTCTGGTCCGGCTGGTCTAGCCGCGGCCCAGCAACTGCGTCGGGCCGGGCACCAAGTCGTTGTTTTCGAGAAAGCCGACCGCATCGGTGGACTGCTGCGCTACGGCATCCCAAATTTCAAACTGGAAAAATATGTTCTTGATCGCCGCATCAAGCAGATGACTGCTGAAGGCGTGCGCTTCGTCACCGATGCGCATGTCGGTGTTAGCCTTCCGGTCGAGCAGCTGCAGGCTTCTTTCAATGCGATTCTGCTCGCCGGAGGCGCGGAGCAGCCGCGCGATCTCCTGATCCCAGGCCGCGAACTGAAGGGCATTCACTTTGCCATGGAATTTCTTGTGCAGCAGAACCGACGCTGTGAAGGCGACGATTTAGAAACCTCGGCGGAAATCCTTGCGACCGGAAAGCGCGTGGTGATCATAGGCGGTGGCGACACGGGCGCCGACTGTCTGGGCACGAGCCATCGGCAGAAAGCTCGATCGGTGCATCAGTTCGAGTTGTTCCCGATGCCGCCGGAGCAACGCGCACCGCAGACGCCATGGCCGCTGTGGCCGCTCCAACTTCGCACCGAAAGCTCGCATGAAGAGGGTGGCCTGCGCGAGTGGAGCATCTCTACCCAGAAGTTCATCGGCGAAGAGCAAGGCCGCGTGACACACTTGCACGCGTTGCGTGTCGGTCCGCCTCCGCGCTTCGAACCCATAGCAGGAAGCGAGTTTGCCATTGAGACCGAACTCGTGTTGCTGGCCATTGGCTTTGCCGGACCCGTGCGTAACGGGTTGCTGGAAGAACTCGGCGCGGAATTGGATAGCAAGGGCAACGTCGTAACGGACGATCAGTACATGACCTCGATTCCCGGTGTATTTGCCGCGGGCGATATGCGTCGCGGACAGTCTCTTGTGGTGTGGGCAATTTCCGAAGGGCGCGAGGCGGCCGCATGCATTGACCGATATCTGAGTGCATCGAGCGCATCGAGCGAGCGCAATCTCGCCACAGCCGCCGGAAGGGAGCGAAGTTGATGCTGATCGAGCCCACTTTCTAGGGTGAAAGGTCCGTCCTGTACTCGTCGAAACCGCTGTCCCTGGCAAAGATTCGATTCTCGCAGGAAGGATCTTATCCCGTGGCGTGCCAGATGCAATTTTGGCGAATGACAGCCGCTTTGACAAGGGAGAAAGGGAAGAGTCTTCTTGCTCCCGTCGTTGCCTGCCGTATCGTAGCGAGTTCATTTTCAGAAAGCGCCATATGCTTCAGGACTACATCAAGAAAATTCTCAACGCCCCTGTCTACGATGTCGCGATACAATCGCCGCTGGACTCGGCACCGTCGCTCTCAGCGCGCCTTAACCGCAACATTTGGCTCAAGCGCGAGGACCTCCAGCCGATTTTCTCCTTCAAGCTGCGCGGCGCTTATAACAAAATTGTAAATCTTGAAGCCAGAACACGCCGCCGTGGAGTCATCACCGCTTCGGCGGGCAATCACGCGCAAGGTGTGGCGCTGGCTGCGAAGAAACTGAACATCAGGGCCGTCGTCGTGATGATGGCCATTACTCCAGAGATCAAGGTGAAAGCCGTCCAGGGTTACGGTGTCGAAGTCGTTCTGCATGGCGACACCTTCAAGGAAACGTCCGAGCATGCATTACGTCTGGCACGGCAAGAGAATCTGACTTTTATCGATCCCTTCGACGATCCGGACGTAATCGTGGGTCAAGGCACGATCGGGATGGAAATTCTGCGCCAGCACTCGGGCCCCGTTGAAGCCATTTTTGTGCCGGTGGGCGGTGGCGGGCTGATCGCGGGCGTCGCGGCCTATGTGAAGTTCACGCGGCCCGAAGTAAGAATCGTCGGTGTCGAGCCTGACGACGCGGATTGCCTTTACCAAGCATTGAAGGCCAAACAGCGGGTGATTCTGGATCATGTCGGAACCTTTGCGGACGGCGTCGCCGTTCGGCAGATCGGCAAGGAGCCGTTTCGCATCGCCCGCCACCATGTAGACGAGGTTTTGCGCGTCAACACGGATGAAATCTGCGCCGCCATCAAGGACATTTTTACCGATACGCGCTCGGTCGCCGAGCCGGCCGGCGCGCTTAGCGTAGCTGGAGTTAAGAAATATTTCGAAAAGCACGGTATGCATCAAGGCGCCGGAGATCTGGTCGCTATAGTCTCGGGTGCGAATATTAACTTTGACCGTCTGCGCCACGTCGCCGAACGTACCGCCGTCGGTGAAAAGCGCGAAATCCTTTTGTCGGTCTCGTTGCCCGAAACGCCGGGCAGTTTGCTGAAGTTCTGCTCGCTACTTGGCAAGCGCAGCATCACTGAATTTAATTACCGCTACTTTACGCCAAAGGAAGCCCATATCTTCGTCGGCATCCAGGTGCAGGATTACGAAAGCGAAGGCAAGGCGCTTATCAAGAAACTGAAAAGCCACGACTTTCCCACGCTAGACCTGAGCGAGAATGAACTTGCCAAGGAGCATATCCGCTACATGGTTGGCGGACGGCCCCCGCACCTGATGGATGAAGTCGTCTACCGCTTCGAATTTCCGGAACGGCCCGGCGCGCTTTTGCAATTCCTGACGGCGATGAATCCGGAATGGAACATTAGCTTGTTCCATTACCGCAATCACGGCGCGGCTTATGGCCGCGTGCTGATCGGGCTTCAGGTGCCAAAGGCGGAGCACCAAGAGCTGGGAAAATTCATCGTCGACATCAAGTTCGACGCCTACGACGAAACCCACAATCCGGCATACAGGATTTTCTTGAAGAATACGTTAAGCTAGGTGAAAGCTATACTGTCGTTCGCCAACAACTTTCCATCTACAAGCGGAAGCAAAAGCAAAAGCGTCCGCGATTAGCTGGACGTGATCGTTGGTTCTGGATTGGAGTGTCTCTGCTGCGGAAGGACTGGCGCCGTGCTTTGGTAGTGGTTCACCCGGGATACGGTGGTGCGCTCACCAAACACTCAAAGTCGTTCTCACTTGTTCATACACTTCGTTCGGCGTTGAGCATGTGATCACCAAAGAATCAGTGAATCACTGGACAAGAAGTGGACAAAGATGGCCGCGAGCCTCGTAACTCCACTTTAGCTGAATGCGTAGAATCAGTGACTTAGGAGTCCATCAGAGGTGACCCGGGTTCGATCCCGACCCGGTACACCGGTACACCAAGGCTTACCGTGGCTTGGCGACCTCACGCGATAGTCGCCAACATCCATCCGGATAAAAAGCGAACAAATTTAAGCCCTAAGGATCATGCCGATTTGAGAGAATTTAACTGAACTCGTAAGCTGGGACATGCAAGTTACGACGAACGAAAACGACATTCACCGGTGATGAGCCACGTGGAGGTCCGAATCGATGTGAAGAAGGTTGCCTCGGAGCCTCCATCATACTGGGCCTTCGTTGCCCCTGTGAATCATCGACTCAGTGTGGTCGAAAAGGTGTCTCTTCCCCTGACTCGCACCCCCGGGGTGGGACGCCCCCGGCCACCTCGCTGGATAAAGTACGCTGGCCCGGCTTCGGTAGGTTCTCCGCTAAGCGAAAAGCCTACATCGGATAACTGGTGAAATCAAATTTGGCAGTTCTTGATTGGTCTTTTGGCTGCGAATTCCAGCGCACTGGGATGCAGCGGAACTGTCAGGCTCGCGATACAGAAGACTCTCGACGGACCCTTGCAGTTCAGCCAGTGAGAAAGGCTTCTTGAGCACCGCAAGAGGACAGGACCGATGACACTTTAGCTTTGAGTACAGTACCTCGTCAGGCTGCCCAGTTGTTAACAAGATCACAGCATTAGGAAAAGCGGTGCATAAATCGCTTGCAAACTGGCATGGACTGTCACGTGCGGCGGACATATCGACTATCACGACGTCGACCTGTCGGGACTTGTCTGCGGTCTGGGATGCTTGCTGTGGACTGACGAACAGGCTCACTTCATAGCCCTCCGATTCCAACGAGCACGCGAGAACTTGAAGCACGTTTGGATCGTCGTCGATAAGCAAGATGGATGGTCTGTCCGCCTTGGAAACCTTGCTCGACAAATGGAATTCAACCTGGCAGGACTGCTTTTCGATGGGATTCATCAGGGCGGCTCCTGGAATGTAGAAGTAGCGCAGACATTTGTTACCAGTCTGGCACATGTCGAACTAAGAATCCATGCTCGGGGTCACCTCAGCAGTTACGAAAGTACATGTATCTTTTTAGTTAAGAACAGGGGACTTCACGGGATCAACTGCAAGGAGCCACCTGCTGCAACCGGATTGTAGCTCGCAGGAGACGGCCCTCGTGCACGGGCTGAAAGTACAAGTGGCAGTAAGCAGTTGGCTCCAACGGCAAGGTAGGGATTCGAGAGAAGAAAACAGCCCCCAGGATAAGTTCGCCTCACGAACTCAACACACACCATGGCTCAAAGCCAACCCCCGGAGGTTGTCTGATGAACTCAAAAACCACAGTCACTCATGGCGCCAAGGCGATCAGCCGCAGCCGGCATGAGTTTCCCTGTCGCATCTGCAAGCACGCCCAGGGAGCTGACATCGAGGAAGGGTTCGTCAACTGGGTCAGCACTGCACCCATTCGCCAAGCAATATACGGTGTGAGCCACGACGCGATTTACCGCCACGCGCACGTCTTCGGGCTGATGGGGCAGCGCCGTCGAAACGTCCGAGCTGGCTACTGGCGTTTCTCTTGGTTCTGTGTAGACGGACAGCCTTTCAACTCAGCTTGTAGCCATGTGCCGCAAGTTATTTCGACGCGATCGCTGCACCTTCCCGCGTTTGCATCTCATCTACATTGCGTAGTTCCCATTTTTGTTGCGGAGCTAGAATCAAGGTTATGTCTGCTGTAGCCACCCACATCTCCGTCGAACCCGGCTCTGAGGCCTTTCCTCTTCTCACGCCTGCGCAGATCGAGCGGCTGCGCTCGCACGGCAAGCTGCAGCACGTGGAAGCGGGCGATGTGCTGTTCGAACCAGGCGACAGCAACGTTCCCGTCTATGTGGTTCTATCGGGAGGCCTGGAGATTCTTCAACCCTGTCCCAAAGGTGTGCGATCCCTGGTCACGCACGTTCCCGGCAGCATCACCGGCGAGTTTGCCGTCATCTCGGGCCAGCGCGCGCTGCTGCGCGGACAGGTCATCGCCTCCGGCGAATTTCTGCAGATCGCGTCCGGCGAGTTCCGCGCCTTCGTCGCCAAAGATGCGGAGCTAGGCGATATCCTGATAAAGGCGTACATCCTGCGTCGGATGCTACTTATCAGTGAAGAGGCAAGCAATGTGCTGGTGCTAGGCTCGCTCAACTGCGCCAACACGCTACGCCTGCGCGAGTTCCTGGGCCGCAACGGTTATCCCTACAAGTTCATCGATCTGGACAGGGACGAGCGCTCGCAGTCGATCCTCGACCACTTCCAGGTCAAGGTGGACGAAGTGCCGGTTGTCATCTGCAACGGGCGTAGTGTCCTGCGGAATCCCTCGCTCCGCGAGCTGGCCGATTGCCTCGGGCTCAACGTGAACATCGACGAATCGCAGGTGCGTGATCTGATCGTCGTGGGCGCGGGGCCGTCAGGACTGGCCGCCGCGGTCTATGCGGCATCCGAAGGCCTCAACGTGCTAGTGGTAGAAGCGGGGAGCCCGGGCGGACAGGCAGGATCGAGCTCGCGCATCGAAAACTATCTCGGCTTCCCTATGGGTATTTCGGGCCAGGAGTTGGCCGGGCGCGCGCTGGCGCAGGCGCAGAAATTCGGCGCGAACATGATGATCGCGCGCACCGCCGTGCGACTGGAATGTGATCGCCGTCCCTATCAGGTCATCCTCGATGATGGCACGCCACTGCCGACGCGCTCCATCGTGCTGGCCGCCGGCGCCCAATACAACAAGCCACCCATTGCCAAACTATCGCGGTTCGAGGGCAACGGCGTCTACTACGGTGCCACCGCTATGGAATCGCAGTTGTGCGTGGGCGAGGACGTGGTGGTCGTCGGAGGAGGAAATTCTGCGGGACAGGCGGCGGTATACCTGTCGGGAAAAGCGCGCAAGGTTTACATGCTAGTGCGCTCGGGCAAGCTGGCGGACACAATGTCGCGCTACCTGATTTGGCGCATCGAAGAAAACGCGGCGATTGACCTGCATTACAACACGGAGATCGCCAGCGTCGACGGCAACGGGCACCTGGAGCGCATCAGCTGGCGCGATGGCGATAGCGGGCAGATTGTCCCCCACGACATACGCCATCTGTTCGTGATGACCGGCGCCTCGCCGCGCACGGGGTGGCTGGAGGGATGTTTGGCGCTCGACAGCAAAGGCTTCGTGCTAACCGGCCACGATCTCGACCGTGCGACGCTGGAAGGGAAGGCGTGGCCGCTGTCTCGCCTGCCGCAGCTTCTCGAGACCAGCCTGCCGGGGGTGTTTGCGGTGGGGGATATCCGGGCCGGCAATGTGAAGCGCGTGGCGTCGGCCGTCGGCGAAGGATCGATCGCGATTCACCTCGTGCATCAGGTGCTGGCGGAGATGTAGGCGGAGTCTCGGGTTCGAACTTGAAGGTGGTGCCCCAGAGCCTGCCCTGAACTTGCCGAAGGGTTCGCGTCGCTGCTTTTGGGACGCGAACCTGGCTCGTCGGTCAGGTAG
>CAZDYZ010000783.1:0-6946 GCA_964509525.1 uncultured Acidobacteriaceae bacterium | reverse complement strand
AACCCGCGCCTTGTTGCTGGAATGAATGTCTTTGCGCGGGCCGCGTCCCCAGAGCTCTCCGCTGGAAACCAGTTCTAGTTCGATCACACCTTTGGCGCCGAGGGTGAGTGTTACCATCCCGTCGAGTGCCTGTGCAGCCTCGGGCATGAAGATTCCATTGCACTGCTTTAGAGCAGCACTAACTTCAGGCCGATGAACAATCTGCGGAAAGTGTGGGGACCCGATTTCTTCTTCGCCTTCGGCCACGAACACAAGGTTGATGGGTACTTTCCTACCAGCACCACGAATGGCATGTAGCGCCGCAAGAAAAGCGGCCTCGGGGCCCTTTTGGTTAACCGCGCCGCGTCCCACCAGGACCTTGCCAAGACCGGGCCTGTCTACGATGCGGGCTTCCCAAGGCGGGGATGACCATTCCGTAGGATCGACCTGCTTGACGTCGTACATGAAGTACAGCCCGAGGGTATGCGGCATTCCGGCGTCGAGCGTGGCAAAGACGCCAGGCTGTCCGTCGGTCGGAACCTTCGTGACACTCGTGAAACCCGCGTCGCGCACGAGATCCATCATCATCCGACAGCCTTCGGCCATACCACGGTTCTCGGCTGCAATCGAGGGCTGGCGTATCCACTCCTGCAACCGTTTAACGGATTGGTCATGCTGCTTGGCTATCGTGGCGGAAATGTCATCCATGCCCCGCTGTTCGGTCTGTGAGAAGCGGGACAATGCAATCGTCGCGGTGCTGAGTGCAGTGCCCTGAAGGAAGCTTCGCCTGTTCATAGCAATGTAGAATTGTACCCAAATGAAATCCAATGAGTCAGAAATCGACGGGTTCTGCATAAACTTTGGACAAAGATGGGTTACAGACTCAGCAACGTCACTGCAAAAAGGAGCCATTGCCAGCCCCCGATGTTGCTGGCAAGGCGCAGTTTAAGAGGCTCGACCCTGGTGTGCGAGAAGTGCTTAGCTTGTCGAAGGGAAACTACTGTACCGGAAGAGCGAAAATCGCGAAGAAAGGGCCGCTGGAGGCGACCGAAGAAGTCTTAACGCTCGCCCTTGAAAGGCAGTGAAGCCATGCGTCGGCAGCAAATCAACCGCGTTAGCGGCAACGTCCTAATCGTCCTGTCTCTTACAGCCCTGATCGCGGTACTTAGCGGGTACTCTCAACCCCCTCGAACAGATGAAGGCACGGGCGCACATGTCTTTCAGCTGTCAATCTTGGCGCTAGTGCCGATGATCTTGTTTTTTCTCGCCACGGCGGATTGGAGGCAACCTGTGCCAAGCGTACGACCGTTGGCGTTGTCCGCCGCCATCTTGGTTTTCGCGTTTGGGACCCTGTATTACCTTGAGCACTACAGATAAAGTCGACAGAACGCGAAGCAACTGATCGTTATCTGCCATTTTGCCAAGTAGTATGCGAGCACATCGCCCATGAGGTGAGGCATGAACAGGTTAAGAGTGTGCGCGAATCCGATCTGAACATACTTATCAGACTCTCACCTGCTGACCACTAAAGCTGCGAGCACGCAGCGCACCCGAATAAGAAAGTAAGCTTGTTTCTATGCTATTCCAGAGGGTTGATATAGTCAGGGAAAAGAATCTCGCGGCTCGAAACACTAACGGTTCTGGTCGTCGGAGTGACTGGAACGACGAAGAAAATACGACCAAAGACCACACGTTCATAGGTGCAGCGCTTGTCGGCTTCATCTTTGGTCTGAGCCCAGGTGAACAGCTCGCCATCTGAAGTTACGATTTTGTAGCCATGATTAATCGTGAACCTCCGCGTTACAACAAAAACTGCCCGAGCACGCGGCCGAAAATCGCGCGCCCGCGGACCCATGCCTTCGTAACTAATATCTATCGGCAATATCAGGAAAAAGATTGTAGTAGTTACTAGCTCCTCAGGATCGAGTCCTACCGTCGGTTCATCACGATAAGCAATTTGGGATCGGTTCACTAGCCGCGCAGCCGTTCTATCCAGATGATAGGCATTTATGGCCGCGGGATACTCGGAAACTACTTGATTTCATCTCCCATGCTCGATTTGAGTTCATGCGTGGTTCCAGCAGTTGCCAGAACGGGTTCGACCTGCCCCACCTGATCGAGACTAGCGTGTGCCAACTGCAACGAACTTCTGCATGCGTTTTCCGGTGTCTACCTCACCGGTGTAGATATTCCCCTTCGAGTCAACGGCAATCTGATGGAGCCAGTGAAACTGGCCAGCATTGCGTCCGCCGCGGCCAAAAGTGCCTAAGATAGTGCCTGATTTGCGCTCAATCACGCGGAAAAAGTTGTTCTCGCCGTCGGCGTAGATCAGATATCGCTGCTCCTTATCAGGAGAGAGCGCAATTGACCAGGTTGATCCGTTACCACGGGTTGCGGGATCGAAGACGAATTGATGCTGAAACTCGCCCTCCCGATTAAACACCTGAATGCGATTATTACTGCGGTCACACACGTAAACCAACCCATCCCGTGAGAGAACGATGCAGTGTACTGGGCGATTAAAGCTTGGGCTGTTTTCGTTCGGCGGTTGTTGGGAATATATTGCAGTAGGGTTCGCTGGCGTCGGAACAGCTGGGGGATCAATAGGAGGGTGGCCGTAGGCACCCCAAGCCTTGAGAAAGGCGCCAGTCTGGGCATTGAATTTCGCGACACGTGAATTGAGGTATCCGTCTGCTACGTAAACCTCCTTACGATCGCTATCCACGAAGATTCCCGCAACCCTGCCAACGGAAGTCTTGGAATTGCTGTCCGGCGGACCGGCAAATGAGCCTCCAATCATCATCAAGAACTTGCCGTCAGGGCTGAACTCCAGCAGCATGCGGTCGTCGGGACCGTTACCTGACACCCACACATGATCATCGTCATCCACGAAAATGCCATGTTCATTTTCCGGCCAAAGACACGTTGGCGCTTTGCATTTACTGGGATCCTCGGGGCCTCCCCAGGCTTGCAGCAGGTTGCCTTCGCCATCGAACTCCATCACTGACGGGGCGGCTTTACAGCAAAGGGAACGCGGTTCGGTTCGGGTCGGTGGATTCGGGCCAGCGCCCTTCTCGTCGTCGGTTAGGCTGCGCGGGCGCTGGTTGATCCAGATGTGGTCGTGCTTGTCCACCGCCAACCCGCCGACCTGACCAATGAGCCACTTGTCGGGGAGAGGCTTGGGCCAGGCTGCGTCCACCTCGTATCGAGGCGGTCTTTCTTCTTGAGGTGAAGTTGATGCAGTGAACAACAGGGCCAGCACCATCAGAACCACGGTCATAGAGGCGCGGAGTACCAGGCGGCGTGTCGGTAGGCTCAAGTGGGAGACCCTCCTTGCTCATCATACTGGCAGCGCGGGAACTCCAGTAATGTTGTTGCCTGACGGCCATGCCGGGTTTCAACGCTAGGCAAGACGGATCACCACTTAGATGCGATTGATCTTATACCTGGCAGGCTCCCACTCGTATCGTTAGAAGCGAGCAACTAGATTCCGGCCTACAGTTCTACGGCCATATAATCTACGATTTGCCAACCGCACGGACGATGACTGTTTGGAACTGGGTCTGGAGCCTAGGAAACTGTTTACCGATTGGAAATGATGGGATGCTCTCGCCATCTGCAGGGGTCTTGAAACCGTTCGGAAGATATAGGTTACCTGCCATGTTGATGTTGCGGTTCTTGAATTGAACACGTCGCATAGTGCGACTCGAAATACTCAGCGACACCGACTGAGCTATTCTAGTCCTCCGTCTTTCTTTCAAAGATGTGGCACGTGGCAGCGTCCCACGCGTTATGAATGCTGATGAACAATCGCAGCAGCGCCGCTGTAGATCAGTGGGAGGTCTTGGCGACAGCGCGACAAGGGTATGGACTATCAACACCCGCTGATTGCAGAGATTTACGACCTCGCTAACCCGAGGGCGCAGGATACCGACTTCTACCTCTCCCTCACCGGAATGCGCCCATGTAGTGTCCTCGACATAGGTTGCGGTACCGGCACGCTCTGCTGTGCGTTCGCCGAACGTGGACACCGGGTGACGGGTGTTGATCCGGCAGCAGCGATGCTGGCTGTGGCTAGACGTAAACCACGCGCAGAACACGTTGAATGGGTCGAGTCCTGTGCGCAGAACTATAAGGCGCGGCGGCGCTTCGACTTGATCGTGATGACCGGACATGCTTTCCAAGTCCTGCTCACTGACGCCGATGCGCTGGCGGCATTGGAGACCATGCGTCGCCATCTCAAGCAACGTGGCAGGGTTGCATTTGAGACTCGCAATCCGCGCATGGATTGGGTTAGTGAGTGGGCGGCGCGGCCGCCCTTGGTCCGCATGTCGCCCAGCGGACAACTTCTCGAGACATTGGAGATCACCGGCAAGGACGGTGAATTCATTTCGTTCCAGACTTCCTACCGCTTTCCGCAAGTGACCCTGACCACGAGCAGCACGCTACGGTTTCCATCGCGAGACCAAGTAGAGGTGCTGATCGCCGGTGCGGGACTGGTCGTCCGTCACGTGTTCGGAGACTGGATGCTAGCCCGTTCGAGGCCGCACGCTCACGAGAAATCATCTTTATCGCGGAGATCGCCGGATGACAGCCGGCAACATTGCCCACCTAGAAGTGACTGGGGGTTTCGGGAATGGCCCCCGCGGAGCGCCCGTGTCTGGGATTGTTTGAATTTTAAAGTCCAAGAGGAGTGCGTGGCGCATAAAGGCTGTGCGATTCGCATCTAGTGTTAATTCATTCGCGTGTCGCGCAGCTCGAACCAGTCTAGTCCTGAGTGGCCTGATCCTAAGAGTTTTCGATTTGACTCGATTTGATAGGATGTCACTGCTCCAGTGAGCGAACATTTTGTACGCCCCACAAGTGGTGCAAATGATGCGTCTGTGTCTCATAGCAGCTCTGGGTATTTTTGCTGCACTCCAGGTGAGTTGTAACAGCAATCAAATCAAGATTGCAAAAGCGGCTGAGCCCGCGAGCAACCCGCCGCCTTCGTCCCAGTCTGCCGAACCACTGCCGCCACGCAATCCACTGCGCAACGCGTATTTCGGCGATCTGCATCTCCACACCAGCTATTCGATGGACGCCTTCGCCTTCGGCACTCGAACCACGCCGGAAGACTCGTTCCGCTATGCGATGGGCGAGCCGGTGGAATACTTCGGCAAGCAGTGGAAGCGGCTCGCGCCACTCGACTTTCTCGCGGTTACCGACCATGCCGAGTACCTTGGCGTGATTCGTGAATCCATCAACCCGAAAGGCCGCTTCGCGAAGACCCAGTGGTACACGACGATGACTAGCACAGACCCCAAAGTCAGCGCTCAAGCGTTCCAGAGGTTGCTTGGCTCCACGTTTGCGAACCAGCCGATTCCCGAATTCAACCAGCCTCTGTTGCTGCGCTCGGCATGGGAAATTTACGCGGCCATTCCCGACAAGTATTACAAGCCGGGTAAGTTCACCTCGTTTGTTGGCTTCGAGTGGACTTCGATGCCGCAGGCGCAGAACCTGCACCGTTGCGTCATTTTCGCTGACAAGGGTCCAGCGATGCCGTACACGGCGTTTGAGTCGGTCGACCCCGAGGAACTGTGGCGGTATCTGGAGGGAGAACGAAAGCTCGGCCTTGACGTGATTGCAGTCCCTCACAATGGCAACGTCAGCAATGGCCTGATGTTCGACACCCGGGACCTGTCGGGCAAGCCGCTTACCCAAGAGTACGCGAAACGTCGGATGGCCAATGAACCGCTGGCTGAGATCATTCAGGCCAAGGGTCAGTCCGACACTGACCCAGCCCTTTCTCCCAACGATGAGTTTGCCGATTTCGAAATCTGGAAGTATCTGCTCGATGGCTCAGGCATCGCCAAGTCCGCGACTGGCAGCTACCTACGCCAGGCTTACGGCGTGGGGCAAGAGTTGCAGGAGAAATTTGGAGCGAATCCGTTCAAATATGGGATCGAAGCAGGTACCGATTTCCATTCCGGCATTTCTTCTACTGAAGGCAACAATTACGCGGGATCACATGGCAACCAGGATAGCGATCCGCGAGCGGTTGTCACCGCGACGAAATCTGTCGTCGGTGAACCGCCTACGGCGCTGAGCTCGGGCGGTCTGACTGGAGTATGGGCCGAGGAGAACACTAGAGAGTCCATTTTTGCGGCCTTTAAGCGTAAAGAAACGTTCGGAACCTCGGGTGTGCGTATCAAAGTCCGCGTGTTTGCCGGCTGGAACTATCCCAACGACGTGACTAAGCGGACTGACTGGCTAGAAGCCGCTAACGAGGGAGGGGTACCGATGGGCGGCGACTTGCCGGCGCACCAGGGAACCACCGGCCCGACGTTTGTCGTTTACGCCGTGAAGGATCCGGAAAGCGGCAATCTCGACCGCATCCAGATCATCAAGGTTGAAACAAAGAACGGCAAGAACCACGAAAAAATCTTTGACGTAGTGTGGAGCGGAGACCGCAAGCGTGATCCCAAGACAGGCAGGGTTCCGGCAGTTGGTAACACGGTAGATGTGAAGACTGCTACTTACACCAACAGCATCGGCTCGGTGGAGCTTCTGGGTGAGTGGACTGATCCGTCATTCGATCCCAAAGCTTACGCCACGTATTACGCGCGGGTGCTGGAAATTCCCACACCCCGCTGGTCAACCTACTGGTCGGCCAAGCTGAACCTGTTGCCCAACCCGGGTGTTCCCGCAGTGGTTCAGCAGCGCGCCTGGACTTCGCCCATCTGGTACGGGCCAGCCAAACCATAGGAATCCTCTGGATAAACTTCCGTGTTGCCCTTCAATCAGTCAATTCAGATGCAGTTGCCGATCACGTGCCACCGCTGCGTGCGTTCAGTTTCGTCTGGGCGAGCCAGCCGGCGAGAGTATCTTCGTTAGCGATTCCCGTTTCTCATTTGTCCCTGGAGAAGCTACACCAGTGGTATATACTTCCCGCGGCGCCCGGAAGAAAAGTCCCGGGCAGAAGGAG
>CAZDYZ010000782.1:0-12371 GCA_964509525.1 uncultured Acidobacteriaceae bacterium | reverse complement strand
TGGCTTGGCAATCGCCAAAGCAGAATTCAAGAACCGCTGAGAATGCGTTGGCCTTTGCAAATAAATCACCAAGTTCAGATCTCCTGACATGCCCACCTGGAAAAGTTAGCAACAGGTAGATTCTTAGGGAACGAAATGCATACCGGCCCGTCGTTCGGATTGTCGGGCGTAATCTCTTGGCTTAGCATCCGAGTGACCTGAGTTGAAGGTTGCTTCCGTTTGTCGGAATGGCACTGGCTGCGAAGCCACTACCGGCTTGCTGTTTGGCCTGGTTAGGTGCGGACCAAAAACTGTCCGCTTTTTGAAATGCAGCATAACTCAGGTGTTGACCTCCACATTGGCTGACTTACGACATCACCGCCAGGGTTGAAACGACCGTGACTGTGAAGCCGCTACTGGCTTGCTGTCTGGCCTGCTCAGGTGCGGACCAAAAACTGTCTGCTTTTTTGAAATCAGCAGCGTTTATTCAGGAGTTGACCTCAACCTCGGCAGGTCTACGACATCACCGCCAGGGTTGAATGACCGTGACTCTGAAGCTGCTACTGGCTTGCTGTTTGACCTGCTCAGGTGCGGACCAAAAACTGTCCGCTTTTTCCGCTGTGGAGCAGGGCATGCTAAGCAGGCCATGACTCGAACTCGGGACCAAAGAGAGCTCTTCGCTGCATTACTCCGTCGCAAGCTCCTCCAGAAGTGGCAAAAGCGGACACTTTTTCGCTGTACTATGTCAGGAGATCTGACTTTAGATTGTCGAACTCCACGAATTATCAGGATGATCTCGGTCTGGGCGTGCCTATGAAAGCGCAGCATGTTTGTATCGAGGTTCGAGACGGACTCGGCAACATGTGAACTTCATCGGAATGCGAAAAATAAACCGGGTCCGACCGATACTAACGAGCGTCACGCTGAAAATTTCTGATGCGCTCCTCCTTGGCTAGCAACAAAGCACACTTGCTGCACGGTGACTGGGCTGCAACGTAGGCGGTCATCGAGTGATGGGCAAAACAATGGCTATTGTAATATCAGTCTCCAACCCAGCAGCCAGGAGACGATATGCCGCGAGTGAGCCGCCGGGAGGTTCTGAAACTGATCCTGAAGGGCAGCGCTTCGCTGACGCTCGCGTCAACCCTGCCTGATCTTCTTTCCTCCCCATTGCCGCAGCGAGAATTGCCCACTGGCGCCGAGCACGTCGCCATGGCGAACATTGGCAAGAAGTTCATGGAGCAATTTTTCGCCCCAGCCCTTTCCGTGGCCATCGTTAGGGATGGCCGATTCGTCTTCGAGCGCCCCTTCGGCATGGCGAGCCGTCAAGATCACCAACAATGCACGCAGCAGAGCCTCTTCCGCATCGCCAGCGCCACTAAGCCCATTACGTCGGTTGCCATCTTCACCCTTGTTGAGCAGGGCCAGCTTAAGCTCACAGACAAGGTCTTCGGTCCCGGCGCAATCCTTGGCAACGCTTACGGAAAGCCGCCGTACAAGCAGTACATCACCGATGTCACCGTCGACCACCTGCTGACCCATACATCCGGAGGCTGGCCCAATGATTCCACCGACCCCATGTTCCGCTTCAAGTCGTGGGACCACGCCAAGCTCATCTCCTGGACGCTGGAAAACCTGCCGCTGACCTATCCTCCGGGTCAGCACTGGGCCTACTCCAACTTTGGATATTGCGTGCTGGGCCGCGTGATCGAGAAGATTACCGGCAAGACCTACAAGGATTATGTGCAGCAGGCGGTGCTAGGCTTATGCGGCATTAGTGGCATGCGCATCGCCGGCAATACCTTGCGCCAGCGCGCACCGGATGAAATCGTCTACCTCGGCCAGTTTGGCGAGAATCCCTACGACATGAACGTCACGCGGATGGACTCGCACGGGGAGCGGATTGCCACCCCCACCGACCTTGCCCGCTTCCTGGCTCATGTCGGCGGATCGGCAGAGGTCCCCAGCATTCTCAGGCCCGAGACCATCCGAGTAATGAGTACCCCGAGCCCTGCCTATCCGGCATCCTCCCCAGCGAAATATGCGCGCGGTTGGATGGTTCGTGATGATGGCAAAGGGAACCGGTGGCATAACGGGAGCCTACCCGGAACGACAAGCATTGTGGTGCGCACCCCCACCGGCGTGTGCTGGAGCGCGGTGACCGATACTCGCACGCTGCCAGTCAATCAGATCAACACAGGCATCGACCAGATGGTGTGGGACATGGTCAAGCAGGTGCCATCGTGGAATGGCTAGTCACAGCAACGACACCATCCGCGATGATGCAAGTCCATGTGTACCCTTGATTTTCGCGAGCGTCTATGACACAGAGGATGGTTCGATTTCTGCTGCCCATCGTCGCTGCCGTCCTGATCGGCAGGCTGTTCACTGATGCCCAGGAACCATTGCCCCAGGATCAACCGATCAACGTCGTAGGTACGTGGACGATGTCATGCCGTAACTGGGACGGTCAGTTGGACACGAAAACTGTTGACCTGAAACAAAATGGGAACGACATCACCGGTCATTTCAAAGGACCGTACCAATCCGGCGGCCTGCAAGGCACTGTCAACGGACACCACATCATGTTTCGCACCAAGACCCGAACCGTGCTGACCTTTCGTGGCCCGGTAGAAGGGGACACCATGCAGCTTACCTATCATGTCCGTGGCAAGCAGGGAGAGTGTCACGCTTACCGCTCTAGCCCCAACTGACTGCAAAGGTGCGCGAACAGGTTCTTGGCGCGGCTCCGATCAGATACTCGGCGATCCGGAAGGTAAATCTGTTTCTCCAACAACCAGCAGAAGCAATCGCCTTGCTTCCGCTTCGTCCATTACCGAAGCACAATTCGCCAGCGCCCGCATCCGTGCCAAGTTACTCAGATTTGCTGCGGACATCGCTGCCGCTGAGCCTATAGCCAGGATGCACCCCGCGAGTTAGCCCCTGTTGGTCCGCGATGCGTTGTAAGAAAGCCGCAAGTTTCCACCGTTCATCCTCCGTGATAGCAGCGAGCAGTGCCTGGGAATGTTCGCGGGAGATGCGGCCTATTGTCTTAAGGGTTGAGCGCCCTTTTTCGGTAATGTGCAAGGCGTGACGGCGACGATCGTCGAGATTCTCGCGCCGCTCGATTAGTCCTCGCTGTTCCATTTCATCGATAAAAACAACCAATCGGCTTGGAACCATTCGGAGAGTCCCGGCCAGGGTCTGTTGGGTAATACCAGGAGTTGCACTGAGGATGCGCAGGATTCCGGCATGTCGTGGAGCAAGGTTCAACTCTCGTAGTCGCTCGGCAAACTGCGAGGCAGCATGGGCACCGACTTGGGCAATTAGAAAGGCCAGCGAGGGCCAATCCTCTGGGCGAGAACAAGATTCCTCTGACGCTTGAAAACTTTTCATACGGCCAATTATTATACTAACCAATCATTCTGTTATAGAATGATTATTCATGAGAACTATTTTCGAATGCTGCCTGGAGCTTTTTACCTGATGAAAGGGGAAGTCATGAATTCCGAAGCCAACACCGCAACCATGGTTCGCCACGCCGGTCCGCATCTCGGAGTGGTGGCGATCATCTACACACTCCTCTTTAACGCCGGTCTTTGTGCCGTCAGCGCCTTCGGCACCCCATTCGGGGTTAGGCAGCCATACTGGCCTGGTCCGTGGGAGGCTCCCGATGTCATCGTTTCGTACTTTCACACCCACTCCACGGCGGCTCTGATCTGCGTCTTCTTGCAATTCGGGGCATTGATTCCGCTAGGCATTTTTACGGCAACCATAGTCAGCCGTCTGCGCTTCTTAGGCATCGATGCCGCAGGTCCGAACATTGCACTCTTCGGTGGCTTTATGACCGTGTTCGACGGCGTAGCTGCAGGGTTCACTGTATGGACAATGGTTCACCCAGGGATTACGCAGGACGCGAACCTAACCACAGCTTTGTACTACCTTTCCTATGCTTTTGGCGGCCCCGGCTTTTCTGTCCCAATGGGGTTGCTCATGGCGGGAGTATGTGTTCCGGCCGCTTTGCGTAACCTGTTGCCAAAGTGGATCGCGGCGTTCGGCCTTTTGCTCGCCGTTGCTGGCGAGCTAAGTTGGTTCAACTTGGTTTTTCCGAAGGCTCTTTTCCTCATTCCGCTTGTGCGGTTTCCGGGCTTTGTCTGGCTGATTGCCACGGGATTTAAGTTGCCAAATGTCCCTAGCCGCCCCTTGCGGCCGCACGGAGTGTCAGCATGAAAGCTTTGGCTGGATGGCTGATGACCGCAAACGCGGCCCTTTTCTTCTTCGGCAGCCTTCAACACTCGGGCGTTGCAATCGGGCGGTTCCACGAACCTCGCATCATTCCGGCTACGATAGTAGAATTCCTGTGCGGGTTTTGCTTATTGTGGGGTGCGATTGGGCTTCTTCGTGCTTCGAGGACGCGATGGCGCGTAGCACTGATCACCAACTTGGTTGCCTTGGCCGGCGTGGTATTGGGCATGGCCGCTTTGGCCGTGGGCGCTGGTCCTCGCACAGCGAGCAACGATCTGTACCACCGCATGATGCTGATCCTGATCGCCGCCGTGATTCTCATCTTGTTCCTCGGACGATCACGGCTCAAGCAAGGCTAAGTCCGTAACGAATAAACATTGCCCGTGCTTGGGAGCGACTTTCTCTTGTATGCGTTTGTGAAGTGAACTCGGATTAGCCAGACAGTCATCAACAGCAGTGGCAGGAAACTCAGCAGAAAAAGTACTCCTGTCCTGCGAAATAAGGTGGGGAATATGTGTGCCCGTGCCAGAAATATGGACGCCGATGCGATAAACCAGGCAAAACACATCCGCCAAAGATGCCGCGCAAGACGTTGGGTGCCAGCAATACCCCCGCGCACGAGCATGCGAACGTCCCCCGCCGCAGCAACCAGGGCCACAGAACTAAGGAAAAAGTAAGGCCCAGGAGGATATTCATACTTTAACCCCGTCGGACTGTTCGCCGCTTCTACGCCAAAAGTCACTGTGACCGTTCCGAGCGCCAAAGCAACCAGCAGCGCACCCCAGTCGAAAATACCCGTTCCCTCATCCCTGCGCCTGGCGACGATCCAGGCCGTTGCCACCAGATAGAACGTTAGAGTTCCACCCAGAACATTGCCCGGTTGCGATCTGATGAATGCCAGGTAGACCCCGCTTGCCGATAGTCCGAGCATGGATATGACGAATATGTTTCCCGCTGTACGATGCCGGTGGGAACCTTTCCGGAAAGACACTGCAATGGCACCGGAGAGAAACCCCGAGACGCCACTACAGATGTGAAAGGCCAGTATGGGCGAAAATCGCATGCTAGCGTGGTCCTCCTGAGAAATACGAGGGGCGAAGCCCAGAGTTCCCACTTTTTCTTTGGAGGTCAAGGTTGTGACTGCGGGCTCTCGTGGCCTGTTGGCCACACAGGCTATTTCTCTTATGGGCATTCATGCCGACGCGAGTCGCGAGTGGCCGAACCTGGTCCTCGGCAATCCTTCCAATCCGATAAGGGAAGATTTGCCGTCATCCGTAAAATTGTGCCGTAGTTTGTGAAATATGCGCATGATTGCGGCGGTGAAAAACGACGTTGCATCTGCTCCTGGGTTGCTTTCATCCCCCGTGCCAAAAGTCATCGTCAGCGACATATTGTGCGTATATGCCAAGCACATGATCCGGAACTACTTCAGCGAGCGACGAATAGCAGTTCGTTGCCGGAGATTTGGAAAACTCAACTGCTGCTGGGTGGCGCAGGACTACGTCTCGCAATCCTCGGTGCCTGTGCATTTGGCGTTTCCGGACGTATGCACAGCTAACCGGAGGTAATTTGCGAACGGGCTCGAGTCGGTCCAGCTAATTGTTCAGGAATTTGCCATCTCGCGACTGATGTGACTCAGTTTGTGTCATCCGGCGCTGCGGAGCGACCAACGTGCACATGCGAGTCGATTAGTCCTGGTATAAGATATCGCCCGGTCCCATCGATTCGCCGCGCGTGCGGACCGGCAACTATATTCACGCCGACTTCGGCGATCCTGCCATCGCGGAGAACGACACCGGCATGAAGCAGCGGAGCGTTCCGGCGAGATCAGAGTGACATTTTCGATTACAGTGCCCTGATCAACGACGCGTTCGCCCCGCGGGCCCAACATGGAGAACGATGAGGGCAGTCACTGTCCTCGCTAACAATCGATTGCTCAAGACGCTCCCTGACGTTACTGGTCGGCTCGATTGAATGGCCCAACCCTACCAAGGTATCGGTTGCGCCTTGATGACCATACGAACTCCCGACCACAGTCGGTAACGCCTTCGATATTTGCTCATGGTCGCGCTTGGCTCGGAACGGCGCGCTCAGCCCTTGTTCTCTGCTTTGAAATGCTTGGTGCCGCACGTGAAACTCGTCAGTAGTCTTCCAAGTCGGCTCCGGCAGGAACAGCCGGCTTCTTGTCTTCCTCCTTGACCTCGGCGATTAACGCTTCTGTGGTAAGCATCAGAGCTGCAATTGAACCAGCGTTCTGAAGTGCCGTGCGCACGACTTTGGTGGGATCAATCACCCCAGCCTTCACCAGATCTTCGAAGACACCGGTCTGGGCGTTGTATCCGAAATTCGGTTCTTTCGATTCGTATACCCTACCCAGAACGATGGCGCCCTCCTCGCCGGCATTTTCGGCAATTTGACGCAATGGCTCCTCCATCGCACGCTTGACGATGTTGGCACCCACCTGTTCGTCTCCTTCCAGCCGGAGGTCGGCGAGCGCGCTAGTGCAGCGGACCAGAGCCACACCTCCACCCGGTACGATACCTTCTTCAGCAGCTGCCCGGGTGGCGTGCATCGCGTCCTCAACACGAGCCTTCTTCTCCTTCATTTCGGTCTCAGTGGCGGCACCGACCTTGATAACCGCCACCCCCCCAACCAGCTTTGCCAGCCGTTCTTGCAGTTTTTCGCGATCGTAATCACTGTTGCTCTTTTCGATCTCGTTGCGGATTTCCTTGACCCGACCCTGAAGTGCCGACTGCTGGCCTCGACCCTCGACGATCGTGGTGTTGTCCTTATCGATGGTGACTTTCTGGGCTTGGCCGAGATCGGCGAGATTAACACTTTCCAGCTTGATGCCCAGATCTTCGGTGATAGCCCTGCCGCCACTAAGGATGGCGATATCCTGCAACATGGCTTTGCGGCGATCACCGTATCCGGGAGCTTTCACCCCACACACTTTCAGTATCCCGCGCAGTTTATTGACCACCAGAGTAGCAAGGGCCTCGCCTTCAACTTCCTCTGCTATTACCAGCAGCGGCTTACCTGTCTTAGTGAGTTCCTCAAGAAGCGGTAGCATGTCTTTGAGGGCCGAGATCTTCTTCTCGTGAATCAGAATGTAAGGATCTTCCAGAACGCATTCCATGCGCTCCGGATCTGTGACGAAGTACGGGGACAGATAACCGCGATCGAACTGCATACCATCCACAACCTCGAGTTGCGTCTGCATGGTTTTGCCTTCCTCGACCGTGATAACACCGTCTTTGCCGACCTTTTTCATGGCCTCGGCGATTATCTTGCCAATGGTCTCGTCGTTGTTGGCGGAGACCGTACCCACTTCGGCTATCTTCTTCATATCTGTGGCGATGTTCTGCGAGTACTTGTCCAAGGCGCCGGGCTTGTGGTCGCCGGTTTCGTCGGTGGAACCGCAGACGGCCGTCACGGCTTTATCGATGCCACGTTTGAGCGCCATTGGGTTCGCGCCTGCCGCCACCGTCTTGGCTCCTTCGCGGAAAATAGCTTGCGCGAGAACCGTAGCGGTGGTGGTGCCATCACCCGCCACATCGGAGGTCTTGGAGGCAACCTCCTTCACCATCTGCGCGCCCATATTTTGTAGCGGATCTTTCAGTTCAATTTCCTTTGCGACGGTGACACCATCCTTGGTAATCGTTGGCGAACCCCACTTCTTCTGCAGCACTACGTTGCGCCCTTTTGGACCCAGCGTTACCTTTACAGCGTTCGCCAGGAGATTGACGCCGTGAAGCATTGCCTGTCTGGACTCCTCCCCTTGAATCACCTGTTTCTTGGCCATTGCCGAAAGACCTCCTTCCGAAACGGATATTGATAAAACAACTAAAGGACTCCTGCTGACCTTTGCCTTGCTTGTCTCGCCCCGATGGGAACGCCCAAAACATTGTCTTTGCGCATCATCAGGAGTTCTTCACATCCATTGTTCGCCATCCGCTAGCACGGGTTCGCTCACCGGCGGCTGCCCCTAATGTACCAAACCGTTCGGCCAACACGACGGCCATCGCCAGTCCAAACTCATAGTTGTTAGCCAGCTGCTTGCGAGATAAAAGCAGACATCGCCGCTCCTCGTGCGAGAGCCCGGTCAGCAGGTTATCCTTGCGACTAACCGTGTTGCACAACCAACAACAGCACAGCTTGCGGGGCCGTTGCCACTATCTCAAGGTTAGCCTATTTGCTAGGGTTGACCATCGGAATCATCGCAGACAACTGCAAATTGATCAGCAGATCGATACGGCGATCGATCTGGTACCACAAGGCGGTCTTTTTGGCCGAGATAACCTTTTCAAATATTGGGACATACTTCATACGCAATGCGAGGAGTTGCTGGTCTACGGCCGTCGATCTCTTCATGTAATCCTGTGCCTGCTCATCAGTCATAGTGTTGTAGTTCTCAGCATATTCCTTAATCGCCGCCCAACGTAAGTCATTGGGTTTGATAGCTTCCTGTCTGTATTGGTCAAAGATAGGCCAGAACTTGGTGGCCTCGTCAGCGGTGAGGCTCATGTTCTGCGCCATGATCTGCTTTCGCTGCGCGCGAAGGTCCGCCCGAAGCATCTCGATGTCTTGGTCCTTAATAGTGTTGTTCGATTGGGCGCCTGTCCCCAAACCGCTCTGGGCCACGGACTGCGCTGCTTGTGCGCACATCGACACACTGCACGCGAGCATTGCGCTGACGATCACTAGGACAGATATGACATTCTTCTTCATTAGTTGTCTCCTTTGGTTTTTTGTTTTGAAAGCGACCCAAACCGACCTGACGCACGGTCGCGACCGCACAGGGTGCTCTGACTCGATGGCGACGGTCGGTGTCCTCTCGCCCGTCCGCCACAACGTCGGTGATCTCGGACATGCAGCTCTTGATCTTGTAACGAGCCCGGTGTACCTTCACCGAACGTAAGTGGCCGCTCGGCTCCACCAAGCTCAGCCACGAATTGATCCAGTGTACTCCCCGCGCGCAAGGGCAGGCTCAAGTACGCTGATGGGCATCAAAGACCTTCTGCGCCCGACGCAGAGTTCAGGTTGGCGTCCAAATCCCCGCCGAGCAGTTAGGGCTTGGTCCAGTAGACAAAGCTTAAGGCCGCAACAAGGATCCGGAGGCAAGTGAAAACAGTGAACATCATCCAATCCGCATTTCTGACAACGGTAGTGATCGCGACCTGCCTGATTACAACGGCAGCACGGGCTTCAACGGCGCGCTGGCCGGAGCAGAAGGCGAATGCTTGGTATGCACAACAGCCATGGCTGGTGGGAAGCAATTACATTCCCAAATCCGCCATCAATCAGCTGGAGATGTGGCAAGCGGCGACCTTTGATCCAGCTGAGATTGAGATCGAATTCGCTTGGGCCGAGGCCATGGGTATGAATACCATGCGCGTGTTTCTGCACAACCTACTATGGCAGCAAGACCCACATGGCCTCGTTGTGAGGGTTGACCAATTCCTGGTGATCGCCGCGCGCCATCACATTCGCCCCATGTTTGTGCTCTTCGATTCGTGCTGGGATCCATTGCCTCATCTGGGCCCGCAGCACCCGCCGGTTCCCGGAGTCCACAACTCAGGCTGGGTCCAGAGTCCGGGAGCAGCCGTGCTCGGAGATGAAAAGCAATACCCACGGCTGAAAGCATACGTGCAGGGGGTAGTGGGAGCCTTTGCGAACGATGATCGTATCCTCGCCTGGGATGTATGGAACGAGCCTGGTGCGGATAATCTAGGAAGCTATCCGAAGCAGGAACTCAAAGACAAGACCACACGGGTTAAGGTGCTCTTGCCTCAAGTTTTCCAGTGGGCGCGGGAGGCCAATCCAGCGCAACCGCTCACCAGCGGAGTGTGGGCCATGGATGCCTCCCCTGACGGAGCCAATCCTGGCGAGCTGCAGCAGATTCAGTTGCGCGAATCTGACATCATTACGTTTCACAACTACACTTGGCCCGAATACTTTAAGCGTCAGGTGAGCTGGCTGAAAAAATACAACCGGCCGGTGATTTGCACGGAATATATGGCCCGTTCAGTGGGCAGTACATTCGACACGGTGTTGCCAATTGCCAAGCATGAGCACGTCGGCGCAATTAATTGGGGATTCGTTGCCGGCAAGACGCAAACATACTTGCCTTGGGATTCCTGGGAGCATCCTTACGTTATCAACCCACCTTCAGTCTGGTTCCACGAAATTCTGCGGCCCGACGGTACGCCGTATCGTGAAGCTGAGGTGAATCTGATCCGACAACTTGCGCTGGAGCCATAGGCCTGGGCGGGATCAACTGCATGTTCTCCTGTACCGGATACAGGCGAAACGGAATCCAGTATGGACCGTTTGAGTACCTGAGGTTAAAAGAATGTTAACGAGCACCAATAGAGACTTATTTAAGTGTATAGTCCTGAACACCAGGGACCCAAAATGGGATCCCCGATGATGCCTTGCATTACAAAACGATGTCTCGAGTGTGCCTCAACCCGTCTAGAACGTGGGGAGATCTGGGGTCACATTCCAGGAAACGGCAAGCTTTCTCTTGTAACGAATCGTCCCACAGAGGATACGAACTGCGCTGCGGCGCGGATTCAAGAGGGGAGGCGCCCCAATAAGTTGTTTGCAGCGGTAGATGGGTAGTAAAGAGGACCGGAGTCTTACCGTACTTTTCTGCATTTTCTTCCTGCAGCGCGTGCGTTGTTCTCGACACCCGAATTAAGAGTCCGGCTGCAACCAACTGGGGCTTTCAGCTGACTGCATAGGAGGTATTCATGGAAACGGTAATCGGAGTATTTTCTTCGCGCCAGCGTGCCGCAGACGCAATACGTGAGCTGCTGGAGAGGAAGGTCCCACAGGAATCGATTGTCTATTTTACCCGGTCGGAGACCGAGGCCAAGCTGGCGGGAAAGGAGCTTGGTGCGACGGTTGGTGGATTCCTGGGCATGGGAGCCGGCATGTCTGCTGGGGTGGTTGCCGCCATTACGTTGCTGGCGGTTCCCGGTATCGGTCAGGTGTTCACAATAGGTGTTGGTGCCGCCGGGCTGCTGGGATTATTGGGCGCGGGGTTTGGTTCGGCGGTAAGCAAATCCGTCCCAGAAGATACTGGCGCTCCCCAGCCTGCTGGCGATGAAAAGTGTTCCGACGATGCAGCATTTTTCCGCGAAGTATTGAAGGCAGGGCGGACTCTGATCGTCGTACATACGGAGTCGCAGGAAGTTGCAAGTACGGCTTGCGGAATCTTGGATCGCTTGGGTCTAGGAATTCAAGGGGGTACGCCACGGAAACTCCAGATAGCCAGCCGCCGGGTCGGGGACGTCACAATTGTGGACGTAAAGGGCAGGATAACGCTGGGCGAGGAGAACGTAATGCTTCGGGAGAGCATTCGTGAACTTGTCGAAAACGGAAACAACAAAATCCTCCTCAACCTGCATGATATCGAGTATGTCGATAGCTCAGGTCTCGGAGAGCTAGTGAAGATTTACACCACGGTACGCAACCAAGGTGGGCAGCTCGCGCTGCTTAATCCGAGTAAGCGGGTAAGTGATCTTCTTCAGATCACCAAACTGGTCAAGGTGTTCGATATTGAAGCGGACGAGGCCAATGCAATTCAATTCTTTAAGGGCCCGAAGGAGTCACGAAGGACAGCATGACGGCAGTTCGGCAGCCAATCTGCCCGTGATTCGGGTCGGCTTGACACGTGTCAGCGACAGCTGTGGGAAAAACGGAAGTAGATCGTCCCAACTACTTCTCCGGCACCACACCCGCTACGCTGAGTCCGCCGAGTATGGCCAAAATCGTGAAATGAAACAACCGGGCCTGATGTCTTCAGAATTTCCTTCTCGCTGAATTGATTTGATCCGCGGCCCAATCCTTAGTACCTTGATGGTTAACCGTTCGCAGCCCCGAGGTGCGCGTTGCCAATCAGCGCCGTGGACTCGATCACGCTTGCCGCAGAACACACCAAACAACAACTGTTCAGACCTTTCCGGATTGGACAATGGACGAAGCTTGCCTTTGTCGGCCTGCTTGCGGGGGAACTTGGTGTCAACGGATGCAATCGCTCCAACTTCCACCTTCCCCGCCATCCGGGGGCTCCCCCGCACGTTGAATTCCCGGGTCCTGCCGGAATTGATCATGCCCTGCTGGTAGCTCTTGTAGCA